>CAZCIV010000139.1:0-6953 GCA_964498595.1 uncultured Flavobacterium sp. | reverse complement strand
AAAATAATCCATTTAAGAATTTTGAGCCAAAAATATCAATTCAACATTTAAGACCTTTTGGAAATAATATAACTAGTATTAAATCATATAATAATAATGATGAATTAGTTGCAGAAACAATATCTACCTATGAGTATAACTCAGATAATTATCCAATAAAATCAACTACTATTTATCCAAATAATCCATATCCTTCTGTTATTGATTATTTTTATGAATAGTATTAATTTAACTGTTGTTTACATTTTCCACACAACGCCAATTTAGCATTGTCAATCGTTTTTACGCTTTCTACAGCATCAGTCATAACGCAGGTTTTATCAGGACAATGAGGTAATCCTAAATTATGTCCAAATTCATGGACTGCAACTTTTTTAAAACGTGTAAAATGTGTTTTTTGATTAGAGTGTTGAATTCGAAAAGTAGAAACAATACAACTATTTCCTGGGCAATAAGCTAAACCCATAATTCCCCAATCGGCATATTTGTAGGTTGGGGTTTTTATTTTGCCCCATTTGTCTTTTTTAGTTACTGAAATATCTTTTGAAGTCAATCCTAAAACAAAATCTAAAGAATCTACTTTATTCTTTTTCTGCAAATTTATCATTTTATCTGCTCGATATCTAGGAGACTTAACTTCTGTAAAAGCTTCTTTATACAATTCTTTTGCGGAAAGTATTACGGTCTTTATCTGATAAAAATCAGCAATTGTTTTAGCAATGGTATCGGTTTTATCTTCTGGAAATATGCCATAAGGCTGAATACCAACGGTTAACTTTTGGGTTTCGTTGGATTGGCAAGAAAAAAGAAATAAACTAAATACAAGTAAAACTAATCGCATAAAATATCATTTGCTTTAAAACGAAAAAACCTGAAATTTAGTATTTCAGGGTTTTACATATAAATTGAAAATCGATTATTTTCTGCTCATTAAAATTCGTAATACATACCAAAATAATAACATAATAGAAGCAAACAATTGCAATGAAGCTCCCACGTATTGATCCGTACTGAATTGGTCTTTAATTTGACTCGTTTGGTATAAAATACTAGCAGAAGCTAATGCTACCATACCTACAGAAAACCATAATCCTAAATTAAATCCGAAAATAGCGCCTACAACGATAACTCCTAAAGCAACAAATCCACCAATTGTAATGGCTGTTCTTAAGAATGAAAAGTCCGTTTTTGTCATAAAAACAACTGCTGTCAATCCTGAAAACATGAATAATGTTATAATCGCGGCTTGCAGAATCATTTCGCCACCAGAGTATAAAACAGCAAAGGCAATCATTGGTAAGAAAATTATCGCTTCTAATAATACATATAATCCTAAACCTAAATATTGTTTGTTTCTATCTGGATGAAAAACCAATCGGTCTGACAAAGTAGAACCTAACCAAAATAATCCTAAAATAAATAACCATACGAATTTTCCTCCCATCATCATTAAAATCCATTCCATTGGAACAATTCGCAATAAAATTGATTCAACAAGCATAAATGCTAAAATTGCGTAGGCAACATGACTATACGTCTTTTTAAAAAAGGTAGCTCTATCTGCATCAGTTGCATAAGAAACCACAACATTGTTTTCTGAGTTCATAAAATTTAGTTTAAAGTTTATCGAATGTAAGATTTTTTATAGGATTACAAAAATTTATTTTCATTTTTTAACTTTCAATCCAATTGGCTCAAAACCATTGCTATTTTTAAAAAAAGGATAGCCACTTTTATCAAAGTCATTATCAATTCTTTATCATTTTCTTCTTTCATTATTTCTAAGTTGTTGTAAACCTCGAAAAATGAATTCCGAGGTTTTGATTACTTAACGAAAATGTCTTTCAATTGACTGATTACGTTACCACTTCCTGAAATGGTGATTTCACCAATTCGATCTGCAATTTTTTCTACGTATTCCATCTCTTTTAATTTCCACAACATTTCGTTTTCTTCCATTAATTTAGCGGTATTCAACATGCTACGCATCGCAGCTGTTTCTTCCCGTCTCATAATACTGTTGGCTTGTGCTTTTTTCTCTGCTACCAATACCTGATTCATGATTTCTTTCATATCACCTGGTAAAATAACATCTCTAATTCCAGCATCGGCAACACTTAAACCTAAAGCGTTAATTTTATCCAATATGTTTTCCAAAATTTCTTTTGAAATTGTGTCTTTTTTGTTCAACAACTCGTCTAAAGTGTAGCTACCAACTAAAGCTCGTAAAGCCAATTGCATCAACACGTACAACTGTTTGTCGTATTCTTTGTTGTTTACCAAAGCTTTAACAGCGTCAATTACTTGGTAACGAACAAAGAAGTTAATCCGCAAGGTTGCTTTGTCTTTTGTCAATAATTCTTGACCTGCAATTTCCATTTGTTGCTGACGAATATCTACGTTTTTAACTTCAATTGGAATGGCGTTGTTCCAGAAATAGTAATTTCCAGCGGCCAATTCTTTAACAAAAGCCCCATTCACAAACAACAAACCTTTTTCAAAGTTCAATACTTGAAATTTTCTAGTGTACGCACGCACTTTGATGTTTTCCAACAAAGCCACTGGAACCGTTTCTGTAATTTCTACTTTAGATAAATCGATTTTTGTAAAGGCATTGTCTAAATATCCTTTCCAAAATGCATATCTTCCAGTAGTTAACACCTCTTTGAACATGCCGTTTACGTAGTACAAAGCGATTTCATTATCGGCAATTTCGATTACTTCTAACATCGAAGCTAACTTTTCATTTTGCAATAAAATCGTTAATTCTATTGGAGCAACAAACGATTGCTTCATTTCATATATATGAACTTGTTTGTTACCAAAAATCCAATAAGAACCAGCTTCTAACACATTAATTAATTTTCCTTTTTCAAATACCAAACCTACTTGGTATGCCTGAATTGTAATTCTGTCGATCATAATTTATTTATAGTTATCATTAAACATTCATTTAAAAAGAAAACCTTCAGTCCTTCGTCCAAAGTTCAAAACGGAAAAAAGTTAGTAATCAAAAGCATTCTAATGGGTTTCTATTCTATTTTGAAGTTAGCCGTAGCGAACAACAAGCAAATACAAAAGCAAAAGAACGGTTAGGAATACGAAGCCTTTTTCAGGTCTTTTCCTAAGTGTTTCTTTACGAACGAGTCGAGTCAAAACTGACCAAGTCCGAAGATTTTCTTATGGTGCATTCTTTTAAAGAGCTATGCTACTCTGTCAAACAGATTTTGAGTCTGTTGGTAACAACCACTGTCAAACACATACCTAAAATGTGTGTAGGATTCGAACCTACGATTAATCTATTGTTCTAACCAGACTGAACTAACATACCCGAAGTATGTACGGGAATCGAACCCGTGACCCATAGAGTGAGATGATTTTTTGGAAAACCACCAAAACCTCCAAGCCAAGTTGAACAGTAAAACATCATTCGCCATTGCGAAACGAATACTACAATAGTGCCATACAGAAACACCCAACAAGACTTGCTTGATATTATATTCCTCAATCTTCCTAACGACTTTCATTTCGAGCGCAGTCGAGAAAGTCAAGAAAGACGAGAAAGTTTGTTTTCAAATTCAAAGAACGTTTTCTTTATTGCTGAACAAAGATTCAAAACCTACTACGCAATTATTCTGCGTAGTAAAAATAATTGGTGGAACAGATTTGAATCGAACAAATACCTTTAGTTCTTCAGACTAACGTGCAACACCATGTACACCACTGTTCCTAATATTTGTGGAAGTAGTAGGATTCGAACCTACTCAGCATTAAGCACTTGTTTTACAGACAAGCTCAACTCTCCTACTTTGACGTACTTCCATTTTGTCTGGGAAACAGGACTCGAACCTGTAACCTCCTGCATCCAAAGCAGGTAAACAACCAATCGTTATCTTCCCAGATGTAACTAATCAAAAGATCAGTTAATTGCGGCTTATACGGGAATCGAACCCGTTTCTCCCGAGAGACAGTCGGGAATCCCGATAATTATCGGGACCAATAAGCCTTGTTCCCTTTCTAAAGAACTCGTGTGATTCTGTTAGTCCCGATAGCTATCGGGAGAACCTAAAACCTCTCGCTTCGTAGGCGAACGCTCTCTCCAGTTGAGCTACAGAATCTTGCGGAGAGCAAGGGAATTGAACCCTCATTACCTTTTGAGTAAACCGATTAGCAGTCGGGTGTAACAAACCAATATTTACCTACTCTCCAAAATTTGCACATAAAAAAAGCACCTCTTTTGAAGGTGCTCCATATTTATTCAATAGTATACTACATACTATTCCCTAAATGGAGGCACCAAATTATAATCACTATAAAAACTCGGACGATTAAGTCCTTCTGAAGCTAGTTTTGCTTTCATGTCTACTTGCGTTATATGTTGTTTAAAATCTCGTTTCATTATATTTTCTTTTATAGAATTTTATATTTCTGCCAACTGACCACTGTGACTGTCAACTGATTTTCTGTGGCAAAGATAATGTCAAAAAAAAGTAACTTCCAAATCTTTTTAAAAATTATTTTACTGATAATCAAATAGTTATACTTAATTTTAAGCAATAAAAATCCTGTCCATTTTCAAACAGATCCTTCGGATTTTTCAAATGACTGTCTCTCATTTGGTTACGCATTTACCCTTATTTTTTACTATTTCGTTTTATCATGAAACATTTTTTTACTTTTTTACCTATTTCTGTCATGCTGAACTCGATTCAGCATCAAAACACTACTTTCAATATTATTTCAAACAAAAAAAAACGCCCTTTTTGCAAAGGACGTTTCGTATATTTTGGTGTAATTTTACTAAAAACAATAACTATTCTTCATAAAAACACATACAACGTCCGTTAATCTCCACAGGAAAATCTATCGCTGAACGATATAAATTTAGACTAATGTGTTGCTTTTGTGTTTTCATTTCGAGGGCAAATGTAGGGATTCTTTTTGTTTTTTGTTAAGATGAAGTTTTAATTTACCTAAAAAATGTTTTCACTTAGAGTTAGTATTGGTAAATAATCGATTTGAGTTCTCTCATATTCATTTTTATAATCTAACATCCATTTTTTGATATGTTTGTTATTTTCTATTCTAAAATCTTGTTTAAAATTGTCTTTCAATTTAATTTCAAAATAATACTCTGTAGCTGAGTTTTCTTTCCCTTTTATTTTAGATTTATGTTTGTGCTGAATCGATTTAATTTCTCCAAAAAAAGAAGTTAAATAAAACGGCTTTGCGCGACCACCTGAATAAATTACTACTTTGTTAGCATTGTATAAATCATACGGAAAACCTATTAAGTTATCTTGCTTATCTGTTGAATGAAAATAAAACGTTTTTTGTTTGCCTAGTTTATCTAAATCTTTACTTCTGATATAACCCAACACAACCTTTTCTTTTTCTTTTGGCTCTTCTAATAAATACAACTCCAATTGCTTTTTCGTTTCAAAACCACTTATTTTTTGCTTGTATAGATTGGCTATCGACTCATTTTGTATTTCTAGTTTTCGATTTTTGCTAATTTCTAAAAACTCAGTTTCCATATCAATACCTAAAAACCTTCTGTTTGTTAAATTGGCTGCAATTCCTGTAGTGGAACTTCCTGCAAATGGATCTAAAATCCATGCGCCTGGTTTGGTAGATGCTAAAATAATACGTGTTAAAACAGACAAAGGTTTTTGCGTAGGATGCTTGCCACATGATTTTTCCCATTTTGCAATCGCAGGTAATTTCCAAACATCTTTCATTTGTTTGTTGCCGTTGAGTTGCTTCATTAACTCATAGTTGTAGTAATGGGGTACCTTTTCTTTTTTACGCGCCCAAATGATTAACTCAGCAGAATGCGTGAAAAAACGACAAGAAAAATTAGGTGGTGGATTGTTTTTCTCCCATGTGATTACATTTAAGATTTTAAAATCTAACTCTTGTAATAACTGACCTATTGAAAAAATATTATGATACGTACCACTTATCCAAATCGTGCCGTTATCTTTTAGTTTTTCTCTTACTAATTGTAACCAAGTTCGATTAAAATCATTGATAAAATCAAACCCTTCTGATTTGTTATAGTTATTTTTTTATTTGAAAAGAATAATCACACTTATTGTGTGTTGGATTGTATTTACTAATTTAATTTCTTTGAAAAATTAAATAAAATGATATGGATACTTCTTTTGAACGTTCAGAAAAAACAACTGTAGAATGGCTAACACCACCAGATTTAGTAAAAAAACTTGGTGAATTTGACTTAGACCCTTGCACTCCGATAAATCCGCCTTTTGTTCACGCCAAAACTAATTTTACAGTTAATGATGATGGTTTAACTAAATCTTGGTTTGGAAGAGTTTATATGAATCCGCCTTATGGAAAAGGGATGGAAACTTGGATTGAAAAACTAAAAAATCATGGTAACGGTATTGTGTTAATTTTTGCTAGAACTGAAACCAAATGTTTTTTTAATCACATTTGGTATGATGCTAATGCCATTCTTTTTGTGAAAGGAAGAATTAAATTTTACAATATTGATGGAGAACAAAAAGGAACTCCCGGAGCACCAAGTGTATTCATTGCCTATGGTAAAGAAAATGCTATGGCATTAAAAAACTCAGGAATTGAAGGTAAATATTTAGATTTAAAATAATATTGCTAACGAAAATTTAAGAAATTTCGTAACATAGAAATTCAGCAACATTAAATTCACTATCAAATATCCATTCATTTTCAATCAATAATTTTTTTAAAGCTTCATTTTCATTTTCAACATTCTCAACTGTACCAATAACTTGCATGTTTTCAACTTCATCACCATTTGGTGAAAATGTTGTGCCTTCTGGTGTAATAAATATGAATCGTTTCATAATCATAATTTTTTATAACTTCCTCTTCCATTAAACTCTATTATTCCTTTATCTCTTAAAATCTGCAATTGCTGTCGAATTTTATCCTTGATATGATTATTG
>CAZCIV010000138.1:0-6978 GCA_964498595.1 uncultured Flavobacterium sp. | reverse complement strand
GGCGGATACAACCAATTCAAAACAAAAACAACTGGAAGAATAATCAATTTATTGATAAATGAACCTTTTGTAATTGCCCACAAAACTGGAATTTCTCTTGAAGCTAAGAATCCAGTTGCTTTTTCAGCATTCACTGCCAAATCGTCTCCTAAAATTCCTGCTGTTTTTTTGGTTGCTAATTTACTAGTCATTGCCACATCGTCCATCAATGCAGCAATATCATCTAATATTGCGAAAAATCCTGATGCCATAATTGTATTTTTTCTTTTTAATAACCCTCAAAACTACAGCAAAGTTTTGAAATTGAAAACATTTTTTGTCTGAAAAACACTATATCATTTTATTTCTTCAAAAAATTGATATTACGAAGTAAACCTTGATATTTAGTTCGTTTAACTGCAGAATTTTTAAATACCTTTTGAAAAGTATCCACTGTAATTTCTTCCCAATCCGATTTTGAAAAATTTAAAATATCAGAATTTGCTTGAAAAAGTGGCTCATTGTGTGGTTTTGAAAATCGATTCCAAGGACAAACATCTTGGCAAACATCGCAACCAAACATCCAATCGTCAAATTTACCCTTCATTTCTTGCGGTAAATTATCTTTCAATTCGATAGTGAAATACGAAATACATTTACTTCCATCTACTACATACGGCGCCACAATAGCTTCAGTGGGACAAGCATCTAAACAAGCGGTGCAACTCCCACAATGATCGGTTGTTGGAGTATCATATTCTAGTTCCAAATCGATAATTAATTCGGCTATAAAATAAAACGAACCCACTTTTTGGGTGATGAGATTGCTATTTTTTCCAACCCAACCCAAGCCACTTTTAGCTGCCCAAGCTTTATCCAAAACAGGCGCCGAATCCACAAAAGCTCTTCCTGACACTTCTCCAATTTCAGTCTGGATGAAATGCAATAATTCTTTTAATTTCTCTTTTATAACTTGATGGTAATCGTGTCCGTAGGCGTATTTTGAAATCTTATAGGAATCCTCATTTTGATGTTCGGAAGGATAATAATTCAACAATAACGAAATCACACTTTTTGCTCCATCCACCAAAAGTGCTGGATTCAAACGTTTGTCAAAATGATTTTCCATATAACTCATTTGACCGTGCATTTGATTGTTGAGCCAATTTTCTAAACGAGGCGCTTCTTCTTCCAAAAAACAAGCTCTTGAAATACCGCAAGACAAAAAGCCGAGTCTTTTGGATTCGGCTTTTATCAACTGTGTATATGTTTCTTTCTTGTTAATCAAACTAAAAAAGTCCTCCTTGAATATTATTTTTAATTTTTCCCAAATGTTTGTACGCTTTTTCGGTTACTTCTCTTCCTCTTGGGGTTCGCATAATAAAGCCTTCTTGAATTAAGAAAGGTTCGTATACCTCTTCTATGGTTTCTCCACTTTCTGAAACAGCAGTTGCCAAGGTTGATAATCCAACTGGTCCACCTTTGAATTTTTCGATTATGGTTAATAGAATTTTATTATCCATTTCATCTAATCCGTGTGCATCCACGTTTAATGCTTTTAGAGCAAATTTAGCGATATCGATATCGATTTTTCCGTTTCCTTTGATTTGAGCAAAATCTCTCACACGACGCAATAAAGCATTTGCAATACGAGGTGTTCCTCTACTTCTACCCGCAATTTCAATTGCAGCTTCCATTGTAATTGGCATTTTTAAAATAGAAGCACTTCTTTGCACAATGTTGGTTAATAATTCGGTATTATAATATTGTAATCGACTTTGAATTCCGAAACGAGCTCGCATTGGTGCGGTTAATAATCCGGAACGAGTTGTTGCTCCAACTAAAGTAAACGGATTCAAATTGATTTGAACGGTTCTTGCATTAGGCCCAGATTCAATCATGATATCAATCTTGAAATCTTCCATTGCAGAATACAAATATTCTTCAACAATTGGACTTAAACGGTGAATTTCATCAATAAAAAGAACATCGCGCTCTTCAAGATTTGTTAACAATCCAGCTAAATCACCAGGTTTATCTAAAACGGGACCTGAAGTAATTTTAATTCCTACTCCTAATTCGTTTGCTAAAATATTTGCCAAAGTTGTTTTTCCTAAACCAGGAGGTCCATGAAACAACGTGTGATCTAATGCTTCTTTACGCAAATTTGCAGCTTGCACAAAAACAGTCAAATTTTCTAAAACCTGATCTTGTCCTGAGAAGTCATCAAAACTTAGAGGTCGTAACGCTTTTTCGATATCAATATCTTGCGGAGAATACGATTCTTTATTGGGATTCAAATTATCATTCATATAACAAAGATAGTAAAGTTATAAAATAAAAAACCTCTCAAAAAGAGAGGTTTTTATACTATTTTAAAATCTTAATGATGTAATTGTTCTTCACCGTCTTTCATTGGTGTAACCTGAGGAACAAAATCTTCATCATGACCTGGTTTACTATAATCATAAGGCCATCTGTGTACTTCAGGAATTTCACCTGGCCAGTTACCGTGAATGTGCTCAACTGGAGTAGTCCATTCTAAAGTATTCGATTTCCAAGGGTTTTGAGTTGCTTTCTTACCGTAGAAGATACTATAGAAGAAGTTCCAGAAGAATACAATTTGGAAAGCTGCTCCAACGATTGCGAACATAGTAATTAATACGTTTACGTCTGCTAACTCATCAAATAATGGGAAAGCTGTATTTGTATAGTAACGTCTTGGTAAACCAGCCATTCCAATAAAGTGCATTGGGAAGAAAACTCCGTAAGCACAGATAGCAGTTACCCAGAAGTGAACATAACCTAAGTTTTTATTTAACATTCTTCCGAACATTTTAGGGAACCAGTGGTAAACACCAGCAAAGAATCCGTATAATGCAGAGATACCCATAACTAAGTGGAAGTGAGCTACTACGAAGTATGTATCATGAACGTTAATATCCAAAGTTGAATCTCCAAGAATAATACCTGTTAAACCTCCAGTAATGAAAGTAGATACTAATCCGATAGAAAATAACATAGCAGGATTTAATTGTAAGTTACCTCTCCATAATGTAGTAATATAGTTAAATGCTTTTACTGCAGATGGAATTGCAATTAATAATGTTGTAAAGGTAAATACTGAACCTAAGAAAGGATTCATACCTGATACGAACATGTGGTGACCCCAAACAATAGTTGATAAGAATGCAATTGCTAAGATAGAAGCAATCATCGCACGGTAACCAAAAATTGGTTTTCTAGAGTTTGTAGCAATAATCTCAGAAGTAATACCTAAAGCAGGTAGTAATACGATGTAAACTTCAGGGTGACCTAAGAACCAGAATAAGTGCTCAAATAATACTGGAGAACCACCTTGGTAATGTAAGACTTCACCTTGAATGAAAATATCTGATAAGAAGAATGATGTTCCAAAACTTCTATCGAAGATTAATAATAATGCCGCAGAGAATAATACTGGGAAAGACACGATACCAATAATAGCTGTTACAAAGAAAGCCCATACAGTCAATGGTAATCTTGTCATTGTCATTCCTTTTGTTCTTAAGTTGATTACAGTTACAACATAGTTCAAAGATCCCATTAAAGAAGATGCGATGAAAATAGCCATAGACGATAACCATAAAGTCATTCCTAAACCAGATCCAGGAATAGCTTGAGGCAAAGCACTTAAAGGAGGATAAATTGTCCAACCTGCAGATGCTGGTCCGGATTCAACAAATAAAGAACAAATCATGATAACACAAGAAACGAAGAACAACCAAAAAGAAAGCATGTTCATGAATCCTGAAGCCATATCACGTGCTCCAATTTGTAATGGAATTAACAAGTTACTAAATGTACCACTTAATCCAGCTGTAAGTACAAAGAATACCATTATTGTTCCGTGGATAGTTACCAATGCAAGATAAATATCATTTCGCATTACACCATCAGGTGCAAAATTATCTCCTAAGAATACTTTGAAAATTTCGAAAGATTCTTCAGGCCATGCAATTTGCATACGGAAGAATAAAGATAAAACAACTCCAACAATACCCATCAATAAACCTGAAATTAGGTATTGCTTTGCTATCATTTTGTGATCAAGACTAAAGATGTATTTAGTAATGAAAGTTTCTTTATGATGACCGTGTTCGTGTGACATACTAATTCTATTATATTTAATATAAAATAACTTATTTAATAACTTGAGCTACAACTTTAGATGAATCAACAGCTACAACTGGTGCAGCTACTTCTACTGGAGCAGGTGCGTTAGCATCTTTCCATTGTTGAGCTAATGTTGGTTTTTCAGCTAACCATGCTTTGAAATCTTCTGGAGTATCCACAACGATTTTCATTTGCATGTTGTAATGAGAAGCTCCACAAATTTTATTACATAATAATAAGTAATCAAATGTATAAGGATCTAAAGCTGTTCCACCATCAGCAACAATTTTTTTACTGTTCTCTGTACGAATTTTATTGATTTTATCCACTTTAGCCATAATAGCAGCATCAGATCTCATATCTGCTGTAGTAACAGTTGGAGTGAAAGAAAATTGAGTAATCATACCCGGAACACAGTTCATTTGCGCTCTAAAGTGAGGCATATAAGCTGAGTGTAAAACATCTTGAGAACGCATTTTAAAAATTACTTTTTTACCAACTGGTAAATGTAATTCTGTAACCACTTTATCATCTTGAGCAGCTGGGTCAGCTAAATCAACTCCTAAAGTATTAATACCTTCAATTAATCTAACGTTAGCTTTACCTAATGTTTTATCATCACCAGCATAACGAGCTTCCCAACCAAATTGTTTTGCATATAATTCGATTACGATAGCATCTTGCTTGTCTTCTTCATCAACAAACATAATGTTATTCCAAGTATATAAACCATACATAATTAAACCTGCTAAAACGATAACTGGGATAATTGTCCAAATAGCCTCTAACTTGTTGTTATCAGCAAAATATAATGCTTTTTGCCCTTCTTTACCTCTGTATTTGAAAGCAAAGTAGTGTAATAAAAACTGAGTAATAGTTTGAACAAAGAAAATCAAAGCCAAAGAAATAGCCATCAAATTATCTACATCTTTTCCGTGTTCAGAAGCTGGAGTTCCTAATACTAAATCACTCCAAGCATATAATGAATAAATAGTGAATACATAAATGAAACCAACAAAGGCAAACATTAAGTAACCATTAACACTATTATCTCTGTCATTAGCAATTTCGTCATTGTCTGAAGAACCGCCAATTTGGGTTAAATCAAAAATTTTAGTTAATTGCCAAACCGCAATACCAACCAGAACTAAAATTATAAATACCAAGAAACTTGTCATTTTTATTTCTTTTTAACTATTAATAATGAAAATGTTTACTTTCCTCAATTAAAGGATTTCCTTTTGGAACTAATGGAGCCTTAGTTAAAGCTGAGAACACAACGAAAATAAATAATCCTAAGAAGAACAATAAAGCTCCAATTTCAGGGATACCAATAAACCATTGATCACCAACTGTTGCAGGCATAATCATATTGAAAAAGTCAATATAATGACCAAATAAAATTACTACACCAGCCATAACTACAATCCAAGTTAAACGTTTGAAATCAGTATTGATTAAGATTAAAAATGGAAAAATTAAGTTAAAAGCTAACATACCAAAGAAAGGCAATTTATAGTATTCGATACGAGTTACGAAGTAAGTAACCTCTTCTGGGATATTTGAATACCAAATCAACATAAATTGAGAATACCATAAATATGCCCAGAAAATACTCATACCAAACATAAATTTAGCTAAATCGTGAATGTGACTTGTATTTACGTGTTCTAAATATCCTTTAGATTTTAAATATAATGTAATCATGGCAATTACAGTAATTCCACTTACGAAGAAACTTGCAAATACATACCATCCAAATAAAGTACTGTACCAGTGAGGGTCAACAGACATAATCCAATCCCAAGACATGATTGACTCAGAAACAATAAAGAATACTAGGAAAAATGCAGCTAATTTGAAGTTTTTCTTGTAAGGAGCATTATCTTCAGCGCTATCTTGTGCAATAGAGTTTTGTCTGAATTTGAAACGAACAAAATTCCATACTACTAAAATAATAGCTGCAGTTGCTAAAAATCTTCCAACACTTAACCAACCTTTTTTAAGGAAAATAAGTTTGTCAAATTTAACCGATTCTGGATTAACAACTTCAGGATCCATCCATACAAATAAATGGTTGAAATGCATTCCAGCAGCAACTAACAATACGAAGAAAATAATAGAACCTGGTAATAAATAAGCCGTAATACCTTCCATAACTCTAAATAAGATTGGAGACCAACCTGCTTGAGCTGCATATTGAATAGCGTAAAAAGCTAAAACTCCAACTGAAATTAACATGAAGAAAATACATGCAACATACAAAGCCGCCCAAGGCTTGTTTTGCAATTGATGAAAAACGTGTTCAGCGTGCCCTTTGTCGTGGTCTGCTTCGTGAGTAACAGATTCATTTTTATGGTCATCATGTTTTTCAGCAACTGGAGCAACCGCAACAGCAGTAGAATCAACAGCTACATGTGTAGCATGAACTGAATCAGTAGCGATAGCTTTTGTAGAATCTACAACAGCAACTTCGCCATGAGCAGGCTCAGTAACAGCATGTGCTTCTATATCATGAGCAACTTTTTCTACATGAGCAGTTTCATGACCATGATGACTATCTGCTAATATTTTTTCAACATCTTCAATAGTTTTTGGAGCTTGCCAAAAACCAACTCCAATACCAATTGCACCTAAAATCATTAGGGCGAATGAAAATGTTTTTAATTTACTTGAAAACGTGTACATATCTATTATTTTCAAAAGGTTTTATTATTATAATCCAGCTTTTAATTTTAAAACGTAATCAGCAACAACCCAACGCTCTTCTTGAGATAATTGGTTAGCATGAGAACCCATAGAATTTAATCCATAAGTAACTACGTGATAAATACTACCTTCAGT
>CAZCIV010000137.1:472-7006 GCA_964498595.1 uncultured Flavobacterium sp. | reverse complement strand
GTAGCGGAAGAAGTAAATGATTTAATGAGCGAAAGAGCAATGTTTGTATTTTAATCTTTCAATTAAAAATAAATAAAAAAATCCGAGCATTGCTCGGATTTTTTTGATATCGTAATTCGTAATTTTCTTATTCGTAATTATTTTCCGTCTCTATCTACTTTAATTCGTTCAGGACGATTCGCTAATTCCCAAGCTAAAGCAAAAGCTAATTGTGCACGTTTTGCTAAGGCATCGTATTCAATTTTGTCTGGAGTATCACTTGGTAAGTGGTAATCCGCGTGGATTCCGTTGAAGAAGAAAATCGCTGGGATTCCTTTTTTTGCAAAGTTATAGTGGTCAGAACGGTAGTAGATTCTTTCTGGATCTTTTCTATCGTTGTATTTGTAATCTAACTCTAATTTGGTGTATTTCGCATTCGCTTCTTCGTTAATAGTATGAAGTTCACTACTTAATCTGTCTGAACCAATCACATAAATATAATTGTTTGTACCAGGGTGAAGTGTATCTCTTCTTCCTACCATGTCAATATTAATATCAGCAATGGTATTTGCTAATGGGAATAATGGATTTTCTGAATAATATCTTGAACCATGTAAACCATGTTCTTCACCAGTAACGTGTAGGAATAAGATAGAACGTTTTGGACCATGACCTTTTTTCTCTGCTTCTTTAAAAGCTTGTGCAATTTCTAACAAAGCAACCGTTCCTGAACCATCATCATCGGCACCGTTATAGATTTCACCATTTTTCATTCCTACGTGGTCGTAATGAGCTGAAATAACTAAAACTTCATCTGGTTTTTCAGAACCTTTAATGAAAGCCCAGATGTTTTCAGAATCATTTAATTTAGGAGCAAATCCTCTTTTCATGAATTCAGAAGGTACTTTTTGATAAAAATCAGTTGCTCCAGGAGGAAAACTGATGCCCATCTTTTTATACTCATCAATTAAGTATTTTCCTGCTTTCTTTTGTCCTTCTTCTCCAGTATTTCTACCTTGCATTTCATCACCTGCTACAATGTATAGGTGTTTGCTTAGTTCAGGAGCCGTAATGGTGTTAATGTAAGTGCCTGCATCTGCTTTTGTAGCTACCTTTGTTGATGAACAACTCATCAAAATCAAAGATAAAACAGCACTTGAAAACAATATTTTTTTCATAAAAGGTGTTTGTTGGTTTTTAATTCTAAAACAAATATAATTAGTTAGTAGTACAAATGATTTTTTTATTACACTTTGCAATAAATTTTAACAAAATTTGAAGATTAGTAAAGATTATTACAAATTTACATTGAGTAACTTTGCATAGCACAACAATTTTATAATGAGACTAAATCTTAGCGATACGTTTAACAAACAACTTCCAGCTGATACTGATACTTCCAATATTAGAAGGCAAGTATTTGGTGCTGCTTATTCCTATGTAACGCCTCGAGTTCCAAGCCATCCTAAATTACTTCATGTTACAGTTGAGGTGGCAGAATTGATTGGTTTATCCAAAGAAGATATTGCATCAACCGAATTTTTAGAGTTAGTTTCAGGTAGTAAAGTGTATCCTGAAACCCAACCGTATGCTATGGCGTATGCGGGACACCAATTTGGAAACTGGGCAGGACAATTGGGTGACGGAAGGGCGATTAATTTGTTTGAAGTATTGCATAACAATCAACGTTGGGCATTACAATTAAAAGGAGCAGGGGAAACGCCATATTCTCGAAATGCTGATGGTTTTGCGGTGTTGCGTTCGTCTATTCGGGAGCATTTGTGCAGTGAGGCGATGTTTTATTTGGGTGTGCCTACAACGCGTTCGTTGTCTTTGGTAAGTACTGGAGATAAGGTATTGCGCGATATTTTATACAACGGAAATCCTGCTTATGAAGATGGAGCGGTGGTATGCAGAGTGGCGCCTTCGTTTATTCGTTTTGGGAATTTCGAATTGTTAGCAGCTCGAAAAGATATTGTGAATTTACAAGCTTTAGCAGATTATACCATCCATTATTTTTATCCTGAAATTACCTCAATTGGTAAAGAGAAGTATTTGGCTTTTTATCAAGAGGTGGTGAATCGAACGGTGGATATGATTGTGGAATGGCAACGCGTAGGTTTTGTTCACGGGGTAATGAATACCGATAATATGTCGATTTTAGGACTTACGATTGATTACGGTCCGTATGGATGGTTGGAAGATTATAATCCCGATTGGACTCCGAATACTACCGATGCTGAAGGTAGAAGATATCGTTTTAGAAACCAACCTGATATTGCATTGTGGAATTTGATTCAGTTAGGAAATGCATTGTATCCTTTGATTGAAGATGTTCCAGCAATGGAGGCTATTTTGAATAGTTATAGTCATCGTTTTGATGCGAAGTTTCCTGTTATGATGCAAGAGAAATTGGGTTTATCATTAGAATATGAATCCGATTTTCAGGATGAATTGACTACGCTATTAACCGCTTCTGAAACCGATATGACGATTTTCTATCGTAATTTAGCCAACGTATTAAAATCAGATACTTCTGAGATTGCTTTATCGAAAATAGAATATGCGTTTTACCAACCTGATGCTTTGGTAGCTACATTGAAAACGAGTTGGATGAATTGGATGGAACTTTATTTGCAAAAGTTAAATGATGAATCGCTTTCGGATGCTGATAGAAAAGCTAAAATGAATCTAGTGAATCCGAAATATGTATTGCGAAATTACATGGCACAATTGGCTATTGAAGCCGCAGAGAAAGAAGATTATTCTCTAATTGAAGAGCTTCATGACTTGTTAAAACATCCCTATGATGAGCAACCAACAAATGAAAAATGGTTTGCAAAGCGACCTGATTGGGCAAAAAATAAAATAGGATGCTCCGTTTTATCATGTAGTTCATAAGTTTTTCTATTAAAAATTATCAATAATTTAAAAAAAAGTTGTTTTATTTAAAAAAAAGTTGTTTTTTTGTTGCCCCTTGTCTCCCTGCTTATTGAAATAAATGTAACATAGTTTACTTTATGGATAATTTTTTACCCCCTTTGCAGAAAAATTTCAATGATATAAGGGATTTTTTAACGGACAATACTTTAAATAATCAGTTAGATGAAACAATAAATTTTCTAATTGAGTGTTTGAATATTAACAATGGATACATTTTTCTTTATCTTAACGATCACAAGATTGTAGTTTCGTCCTCTTCTAGTTCAAAACACTTAGTTCCATCAGTTTTTTCAGAATTTGACACAGAGATTATTTCTAAAAATGAAGTTTGCAGTTATTCCAATTTACAAGTTGAAATTAATATTGAAGAAACTACTAAAATAATTTCCTATTTTGTGGGTTTTCCTATCAATATTTTCAATAACAATGTTACAGGTGCAATTTGTTTTTATGATTCTTCAGATAAAGAATTAACTCAAAAAGAAATAAAAACAATTGAGTTTGTGATTAAACAACTTCAAGTATTTTTAGATAATTATTTTGAGAAAAATAGTTTAAAGAGATCAATTAAATCGAGTCTAGATCGATTTGATTTGTTTATAGAAAATTCAAAAGAAATATTTTATGAACTTCAGACAGACGGAACTATATTGTTTGTTTCAGAGAGTTGGACAAGTAATGTTGGTCATAATGTTAATGAAATTATAGGTAAAAATACAGCAAGTCTAATTCATCCCGACGATGTTTTACATGTAAGTGATTTTTTGAGTAAATTAATTGTAAATCAAAAAAGTACCCAAGAGGTTGTTTATAGGTTACTGCATAAAGATGGTCATTATGTTTGGCATTCTTCAGATGTTAAATTAATTGAACGAGAAGGAGAGTATTTTTACATTGGAAACTGTAGGGATATAACCGAGTTTATTAATGCTCAAAATGAAATTTCTTTTCAAAAGGAATTTTATGAAAAAATATTAGATCGATTACCTATTGATTTAGCTGTTTGGGATATCAATCACAAATATTTATATTTAAATAGAGAAGCTATAAAGAACGATGAACTTCGAAAATATATTATTGGGAAAGATGATTTTGAATATGCAGTTCATACAGGACGCGATGATTCCTTTGCAAAGAAAAGAAGGGATTTATTCAATAAAGCACTTAACAGCAAGCAAATTATTGAGTGGGAAGATGTTATTTTAAGTTTATCAGGAGAACAATTTTATCATACTAGAAAATATATACCCATTTTTGATGAAGATGGTAATTTTGATATGATGACGGGATATGGTATTGACATCACTGAAAGCAAAAGAATCAATGAAGAAATATTAAAAAGTCGTCAATTAATCAACAGTGTAATTCAAAATGCCGCTGTGGGTATTATAGTTCAAGGGCCACAATCAGAGTTTTTAGAATACAATAAAGCAGCATGTGAAATGCTTGGTTTAACAGAGGAGCAAATGTTAGGGAAATCTTCATTTGATCCACATTGGAAAGTTGTTCATCTTGATGGTACTGAATTTAAACCATACGAACATCCAGTTCCTCAGGCTATAAAAAAATTAGTTCCTATTAATAATATAATAATGGGAGTTCATAGACCAATAATTGGTGATTTAGTTTGGCTTCTGGTTGATGCAATACCAGTTTTAGGAGAATTAAATGAGCTGTTGTATGTAATTTGTACTTTTAATGATATTACAGCTAGAAAAAATGCTGAAGACGCATTAAAAATAAGTAATGAACGATTTACTTATGCTAGTGAAGCTACATCTGATGCGTTGTGGGATTGGGATATGACTTCTAATAAAATTTTTGTTGGGGAAAGTTATTCTACACTTTTTGGACATTATTTTAAAGATAATATCATTCCTGGTGAAGTATGTGAAAGTTTTGTTCATCCATTAGATAAGGCTTCTTATGACGAATCAATTGATGTTGCTATTGCAGAAGGAAAGAAAAAATGGTCACACGAGTATCGATATTTAAAATACGATGGTACTTATGCTTATGTTAGTGACAAGGCTATCATAATAAGAGATGGTAAAGGAAATCCTATCCGCATGATTGGTGCTATGCAAAATATTACCGAAGAGAAAATACTAAATGACAAACTTTTACAAAGTGAAGAGCGTTTTAAAGGAGCGTTCTATTATTCTTCTCTTGGAATGGCTATAGTAGATTTAGATGGGTATTGGATTGAGGTTAATGATAGATTGTGCCAAATTTTAGGTTATACAAAGGAAGAATTTAAAAACTTAACTTTTTATGGAATTACTTATAAAGAGGATTTAGAAGAAGACTTAAAAAATAAGCAAAAGTTAGTTAAAGGGGAACAACCAGGATTTAGTATGGAAAAACGATATATCCATAAAAATAAATCTCTGATATGGGTGCTTTTAACGGTTTCTTTGGTGAAAAATTCTTTAGGTGAGATACAGCATTTTGTGGCGCAAATAATTGACATTTCTGAAAGAAAGAAAATGGAAGAAGAAAATCGATTACTAATTGAAGAAAATAATAGAAACAAAGCAATAGAACTCAATGAAGTTAAAAATACATATCGCTTATTAGCTGATAATATTATTGATATCGTTTGTTTGCATAATCTTGATACTAAATTTCAATATGTCTCGCCTTCTGTTAAAAATTTATTAGGATATACACCAGAAGACTTAATAGGGACATTACCAAAAAAAATTGTACATCCAGATGACTTAGAAAAATTGAAAAATAAATTTATTTCAATTATATCAAGTAAAGGTAGCTTTTCCGAACAATTACGATTACGTCATGTGGATGGAGAATATTTTTGGTTTGAAACAAATGCAACGTTAGTATATGAAAATGGAACACCCGTTAGTTTCCAGTCAAGTACTCGTGATATAACACAAAGGAAAAAAGCAGAACAAATTATTGAAGATACATTAATTCAAGAACGACAATTAAATGAATTAAGAACCAATTTAGTTTCTACAATATCTCATGAATTTAGAACTCCTATGACAACTATCAGAACAAGTGCAGAGTTAATTACAATGTATTTGGAAGGAAGTGGCTATAATTTTAATTCTCAAATAGAAAAAAGAGTTCAAACTATAACAAAGGAAATAGATAGAATTGTAGAACTAATGGATGCAGTATTAACTATTTCAAAAGATGATGCTGGTAAGACTAGTTTTAATCCAGTTTATTGCAATTTAAAAGAAATATGTATTGATGTTATAGAAACCAGTTATACTCATTTAAAAGATAATAGAACAGTAGAAGCTGTATATGATGTTGATGATGCAGTTATTTTTGCAGATGTTAATTTAATAAAATATTCATTGTTTAACGTATTAAATAATGCTTTTAAATATTCTCAAGGTTCAAATAAAAATGTAAGGCTGCATCTATATAATAATGATAATAAAGTTGTAGTTGAAGTAATTGATTTTGGTATTGGAATACCAGAAGAAGATCAATCAAAACTTTTTAATACTTTTTACAGAGCAAGTAATTCCAATGGTATTCAAGGTACCGGTTTAGGTTTATACATTATAAAAATGTTTACTAAGAAAAATTCAGGAAAGGTTAAACTTGAGAGTAAATTAGGAGAAGGTA
>CAZCIV010000137.1:0-462 GCA_964498595.1 uncultured Flavobacterium sp. | reverse complement strand
AAATAAAATAATGCCAAGAATTTTAATTATCGATGACGAAATAAATCTGAGAGAAACTATTGCCGAGATGCTAACATATCTAGGGTATGACATATTTTTATCAACAGATGGAAAAGATGGATTGGAAAAAGTAAAAGAAATTAAGCCAGATTTAATTATTTGTGATATTATGATGCCCATATTAGATGGTTATGGTTTTATGGAATTACACAGAACTTCAATTTACAGTGATATTCCTGTTTTATTTCTTTCTGCTAAAGTGGAACAAAAAGATAAAGAAATAGGGATTTCTCTAGGAGTCAAAGATTACATTACAAAACCTTTCGCTTTCAAGGATTTAAAAACAATTATAGATTTACATTTAAAATAAAAAAATAACATTAATTTTACCCCTACAAATTATTATTAATTATGAAACAATTAAAATAGACAATTAAATGATTTACTTACTCCCCTCATTAC
>CAZCIV010000136.1:0-7007 GCA_964498595.1 uncultured Flavobacterium sp. | reverse complement strand
TTACAAGAAATGATTGCTTTTGCTTTAATTGATGGAGAATTGCACGATCGTGAGTATGATTTCTTGGAAATGGTAGCTATAGAGTTGGAAATCGAGAAACCCGTTTTTCATCAATTATTTAAAAATAGAGGAGAAGTTACGGTTATAAAAGACGAATTCAATCGTGTTTGTCAATTTTATCGTTTGGCTTTATTAATGCATTGTGATGGTGTTTTGCACGAAGCAGAACAAATCAAAATAAACGAAATCGGCATTAACATGGGATTGAATCCGTATGCCATGAAACGTGTATTGAATATAATGAAAAACTCCCCAAACCGAATGGTCGAGGGAGATGTTTTGTTAGCGGTTTTTACAGAACAGCATAATTAGTTTCCAAATTCTTCGGAATTATTTCGGATGTAATCTACAATTAAACTAACAATATCTTCACCTTCTTCACTAAAGAATTGTTCGTCTAAGTCTTCCCAAGCACCAATTAAAGTTTCGTCTGATTTTTTGATGAAGTTTCGTCTGATTTCCACATCAGTTGAATAGGTTTTTGCAGGAAACAAGCTCCAGGCTTTCGATATTAATTCCGCAGTAGTAAAAGCTTTGATTTCTTTATACGCTACAATTATGTCTTCTACAAAATCTCCAGCTTCTGAAGTGAAGAAAAACGAAAATCCGCCTTCCCCCATAGCACCTTCAAAAATATCTACATAAACGAATACTTTTTCACCATCAGTTAATGCTGAAAAATCATCGGTTTCTTCTTTCTTTTCCCAAATCATCTCACCAATTGCTTCGATGATTTTGATTTCGTCTTCTAATTTTAGAATGTTTGCAATGTTGCTCATGTGTTTTTTATTTTATTTTCTCTTGTAATGCTTGAATTTCATCTCTGAATTTTGCTGCTTGCATGAAATCTAATTCTTTTGCCGCTTTTTCCATCATTTTTCGTAAGTCGCGAATTTTCTTTTCGATTTCAGGTTTGCTTAGATATTGGCTTTCGGGTTCGGCAGCTTTTAAAATTTTCTCTTCGTAATAGTGTGTCGAAACCGAATTGCCACTCAAAGCGTTATTCAGACTCTTATTTAACGCCTTTGGTTGTAAATTATTTTCTGTATTGTAGCGTATTTGTTTTTCTCTTCTATAATTAGTTTCATCAATCGTTTTTTGCATCGAAGCCGTAATTTTATCCGCATACATAATGGCTTTTCCATTTACGTTTCGAGCAGCACGACCCACTGTTTGTGTTAGTGAACGATGACTTCTTAAGAATCCTTCTTTATCGGCATCTAAAATGGCTACTAATGAAACTTCTGGTAAGTCTAATCCTTCACGAAGTAAGTTCACACCAATCAACACATCAAACAATCCTTTTCGCAAATCTTGCATGATTTCCACCCGTTCCAATGTATCAACATCGGAATGAATATAGCGACAACGAATGGCAACTTTGGTTAGATATTTCGTTAATTCTTCCGCCATTCTTTTGGTAAGTGTGGTAACCAGCACACGTTCGTCTGCTTCACATCTTACTTGAATTTCCTCGATTAAATCATCAATTTGGTTGGCACTTGGTCGAATTTCGATAATAGGATCCAACAAACCGGTTGGGCGAATCACTTGCTCTACATAAATTCCTTCCGATTTTTGTAATTCGTAATCTGCAGGAGTTGCCGAAACATAAACTACCTGATTTTGAAGCGCTTCAAATTCCTCAAACTTCAAAGGGCGATTGTCCATAGCGGCAGGCAATCGGAAACCATATTCTACCAAGTTTTCTTTTCGACTTCTATCGCCACCATACATGGCATGTACTTGCGAAATGGTAACGTGACTTTCATCTACCACCATCAAATAATCATCTGGAAAATAATCCAGTAAGCAGAAAGGACGAGTTCCAGGTTCCCTACCATCTAAATAACGCGAATAATTTTCGATACCTGAGCAATAGCCAAGTTCTCGAATCATCTCTAAGTCAAAATTGGTGCGTTCTTCTAATCGTTTAGCTTCTAAATGTTTTCCAATTTCTTTGAAATAATCCACTTGTTTTACTAAATCCTGTTGAATAGCCCAAATCGCATTTTGCAATACATCAGGCGAAGTCACAAACATATTAGCTGGATAAATGGTTAGTTTTTCATAACGTTCTATCACTTGAGCTGTTTTGGTATCAAAAGCTTCAATTTCTTCAATTTCATCTCCAAAAAAGTGAATTCGGAACGGTTCATCACCATAACTTGGAAAAATTTCTACAATATCCCCTTTGATTCTGAAATTTCCAGGAGCAAAATCGGCTTCCGTTCTCGAATATAAACTTTGAACAAGTTGATGTAATAATTTGGTACGCGAAATCTGTTGATTTACTTCCAAATTAATTACATTTTTCTGAAACTCCACGGGATTTCCAATACCGTACAAACAGGAAACAGAAGAAATCACGATAATATCTCTTCGACCCGAAAGTAGGGCAGAAGTAGTACTTAATCGGAGTTTTTCTAGTTCTTCATTAATCGATAAATCTTTTTCAATGTAAGTTCCTGTTACGGGGATAAAAGCTTCGGGTTGATAATAGTCGTAATACGAAACAAAATACTGTACAGAATTGTTCGGAAAAAACTGTTTGAATTCTGAATATAATTGGGCTGCTAAAGTTTTATTATGTGCTAATACTAAAGTTGGTCGTTGCACTTCTTGTACCACATTTGCAATAGTAAAAGTTTTTCCAGAACCGGTAACTCCAAGTAAAGTTTGAAATTTTTCACCATTGACAATACCTTTTGAAAGTTTATCAATAGCTTGAGGTTGATCACCTGTAGGTTTATAATCAGAAACGACCTGGAATTTCATTTACATTACAAATTATACATTATGTAATGCAAAGTTACAAAGTTAATCCCAACATTCCATTAACAATAAGTCACCAACTTTATGTTCTATAGAAACAATTCCATCTTGTGCAACATGATTGCTGCTTCCTGTTCGATATCCTATAGTTAATTCTTCATTATTTAGAGGATAAAACAGATTTTGAGTGGTAATTCCAGTTACTTTTCCAATAGGAATTAGAGAAAGTGTAGTGTTAGCCGGATACCATTTTTCATACTTATTTTGAAGTAAAAAAACTTTTGAATGATCGTCTAGAATTACAATTTTTAATTGGTTTCTGTAGGCTACTATATTGGTAATGTTGGTAATCGTATGATCGGCACGTTTTCCGGTTGCCCAAATTACGTTTACTGCTTTATGACCTTTTTCAATCAAATAATCAAAGGCTTTTTCTAAATCAGTTTTATCTTGATTTGGTGTATGAACAATTTCAAGAGGATACTGTTTTTGTAGGTAATATTCCGGATTGAAATCTCTATCAAAATCGCCTAAGAGAACATCTACTTTTATCCCTAATTCTAAAACACGCTCTATAGCCGAATCTAAAACAATCACTAAAGGCGACCATTCTAGTAATTGTCCAATGAGTTCTTCACTACAAGAAGCGCCATTAGCAATAATTAAAGCAGGCTCTTGGTCATCGCGAACAATATGATGTGAAGACATTTTGATTAGAATTAAGGATTACGAATGTATTAAAATTATTCAACAATATAACTCACAGTATCAATTTCTGAAAGTCTAAAAAATCCTAATGCGAAATTATTAAAATTAGTTTGATTTACAATATTACCTCTAACTGTAGCAGGTGGTGTTTGAAAAGGACTTCCGCCATTAGTACCAGCAATTCCAAGTAAAATATTCATGTAATTGTAATAGGTTTGAGAAATACCATGAAGCGTGAATTGAAGTACATCATCTGTTTTCATGTCTTCATTTGTGTACAATCCAAACATTTGATTTCCTTGGAAAAAAGAATCGTCAATAACATCATATTCTGGTAAAATGGTAAACGAAGAATTATATTCTTCTAAATAATAATTATCAATCAAACCGTTATCTTGATAAAAGAATTTAACTTCTTTTTGATCGCCTGTAAAACCTCCATTTTCGTTTTGTTCAATAGAATCAATTGTTGGAACTTCAATTAATGATTCTGTAGCAGTATAGACTTGGCTATTATGAATTACAGTTAGCGTGTAAGTTTGACGTATTTCAGGATTAAAATTAGTACAAACGTAATTTCCAGTTCCAGGAGTTTCTATAAAATCGAATTGAATTCCATTTCCGTCAGTAATAAAAACTGTTGCGCCACTAACTGTTGGAATAGTGGAAGAATAGAAATCAGTTGTAGTAGTTAATTTTATGGTTTGTTCATTCCCTGCAGTTCCCTTTTGCCATTTAATTGAAGCGTCAATTACTAATCTTGGTGGAGCAGTATCTAAGTCTATTTCAACAACATCTTCACAACTTAAAAAAGAAAATGAAGTTGTAAAAAGTAGTACAATTAACGAAAGTATTTTAACTGTTTTTGCCATAACTAAAACTTAAAATTATAGGTTACGCTTGGTATAATACCAAAAATTGATAAACGAACGGCTTCATTATTTCCTGAATCTTGATTTTGTCTAAAGCTAATTGAAGCGGCATTTTTTCGGCTATAAACATTATAAATTCCAAAAACCCATTCTCCATACCAATTTCGTTTTTTGTTTTTTTCAGGAATTAAGGTAGCTGAAATATCCAAACGATGGTAGGTTGGTAATCGATTTTCATTTCTTTGTCCGTATGTTGGAACAGTTATGCCTTGATATTGGTATTGTCCGTTAGGATAGGTAACGGGTTGCCCGCTTTGTAAAGAGAAAATGCTACTAAAACTCCATTTTTCATTTAGTTTGTACATTCCAGTTACTGAAATATTGTGTAATTTATCCCAACCCGTTTTGTACCATTCTCCATTGTTAATACCTGTTTCTGTTGCATTTCTTCCCGGAGTTCTTTGTTCTGAGCGCGATAAAGTATAAGACAACCAACCATTTAATCTACCATTATTTTTTCTGGCAAGAATTTCTAAACCATAAGCTCTGGCTTCACCATTTAAAACCACTTGTTCAATATCATCATTAGCAATTAAATCAGCCCCATCAATATAATCCAATCTGTTTTTTAGTTTTTTATAGAAGGTTTCTACCTCAAGTGAATATGCATCGTCTTTAAAATTTTTAAAATAACCAAAAGCAACTTGATCAAGAATTTGAGGTTTTAAGAAATCATCACTAGGCGCCCAAACATCAAGAGGGGTTGGTGATTGTGTATTCGAAATTAAATGCAAATATTGTGTCATACGATTATAACTTGCTTTTACAGAGCTATTTTCGTTAATGCTATACGCTAGTGAAAATCGAGGTTCTAAATTTCCAAATTGGCTAATTATTTCATTTTTACCATAATATTTGGATCCAATAGGAGTAGCTTTTTCGTAAATATTAAAATCTGCGTTGTAAACAACAGCTTGATTGTTAGCGTATTCATTAATTTCTTCATTTCCAAGTCGATAAAAATGACTATAGCGAAGTCCGTAATTGATACTTAGCTTTTCAGAAATTTGTTGTTCTACATCAAAATAAACCGAAGGTTCAAAAGCGTATTTTTTGGCTAATTGATCCGGATTAATACCAGAAGAAGCATCAGTGGGTTCAATTTTACCAGGATTAAAGTCGTGATAAATTGCATTGGCGCCATAAAATAATTTGGTTTTATCCGAAAGATAATGCTTGAAATCGTATTTTAAATTGTAATTTTTTATTCCACTATCCCAGTTGAACCCAATAAAATCAAGTGTTAATCCGTAATAGTAATCACTATAAATTAGAGAGAGATTAGAGAAAAGTTTATCAGAAAATAAATGGTTCCATCTCAAATTAAAAACTGAATTTCCATACGTGTTTATAAAACTTTCGTTTAAACTAAAAACATCTCTACCAAAGTATCCAGAAACATATAAATTATTGTTGTCATTGAGTTTATAACTTAATTTTGTATTTAAGTCATAAAAATAAGCAGAGTTTTTATTGTCCGTTAGCTTTAAAAATAAATGCGCATAAGAACTTCTTCCAGCAAATAAGAATGAGCCTCTATTTTTGATAATTGGTCCTTCTGCAAGCAATCTACTGGAAATGATTCCTATTCCTCCGTTCATATGAAAATCAGAACTGTTTCCATCTTTTTGATAAATCTCTAAAACAGAGGCAACGCGACCTCCAAATCGAGAGGGAATTCCACCTTTAAATAATTTAATATCTTTAATTGCATCGGTGTTAAATACCGAAAAGAAACCAAATAAATGAGACGTATTATAAATCGTTGCCTCATCAAGTAAAACTAAATTTTGATCCGCAGCACCACCTCGAACATTAAAACCTGATTGTCCTTCACCAGCATTAGTAACGCCAGGTAAGGTTAAAATAGATTTAATTAAATCGGTTTCACCCAAGATTGCAGGCATTTGCTTAATTGTGTTAATAGAGAGTTTGTTAACACTCATTTCGGGTTTCTTTACATTGTTTCTGTAAATATTTTTAGTAATTACAACTTCTTTAAGTTCTTGTTTGCTTTCTTTTAAACTGAAATTTTTCTTCAAATTTTGACTAATTTCTATTTTTTCAGAAATTGTTTCAAAACCAACATAGCTGATTTGAATTGTATAATTTCCTTTTGGTAAAGTAATGGAATAAAAACCGTATTCATTAGTGTAAGCGCCAATATTTAACTCGGAAATATAAACGGAAACCCCAATCAGAGTTTCATTGCTATTTGTGTCTGAAATAATTCCGCTTAAGGTTACTTTCTCTTGACTGAAAACCAAAGACGGTAGTAATAAAAAGAATAATATTTTTTTTAGGAACATCATTTAGGTATAGATTTTGTTGTGCAAATTTCATTAAAAAAATACTTGAAAATTTAAAACATATGTTAATTTGTAACTGAAAATGAATTTATATTTTAATTTTACACCATACAACAAAAGCAAATGAATAAGCAATTTTTAATCATATTATTTATTTTTCATTTAGTTTCAACATTTGGACAAAAAGAAAATCCTTTTAAAAGTGTTAAATTAAAACTTAAAT
>CAZCIV010000135.1:0-7010 GCA_964498595.1 uncultured Flavobacterium sp. | reverse complement strand
ATCCTATTTAAAGCAGTTACATGATAACTTACACGCGTGTTTATTTTGTTTTATTTTTCTGTTTGACTTCCATTTTGGGATTTGCACAGTCAACAAATTCAACAAAAAAAGAAGCTAAGGAATTATTGAAACAAGCAGGACAAAGTTTTCTACAATTAGATTCTAAGAAATCTCTCGATTTTGCTCAAAAGGCACTTATTCTTGCAACAAAAAGCAATGACGATTTGTTGGCTTCCAAAGCATACAATCTAATTGGATTAAATTTTGAAGAATTTTCAGATTACAAAAAAGCAATTGAGTATTACAATAAAGGACTTGTTTTAGCTAACAAAGTAGACAATGATACAGTTAAAGGTTGGTTAAACAATAACTTAGGTAATGTTTATTGTTATAGAAAAATCGATTTTCAGAAAGGTATTAAACATTATAAAGAAGGGTTAAAATATTCTATCAAACATAATGATGAATATGAAATTATGTTTTCAAAGTTGAATATTGGAAGTGCTTACTTTGCAGTTGAAGATTTTAGTAATGGTATTCAGTATTTTAATGACGTCAAAGATTATGTCGATAAAAATGGTGATATCGAATCGAAAATTTCGTTGAATTCAAATTTTGGTTTGTACTATAATAGTTTAAATAATAACAAAAAAGCAGAAGAGTATTATTTAAAGGCAGTTAACTATTGTGAGCAGAATGATGTTGAGTTAATTAAATCTAATGCAAGTAATGTTTATAATGATATTTCAAACTTTTATTATAAAATTAAAAATTTCGAAAATGCGCATTTCTATCTTTTAAAACACGATGAATTACAAGATAAGATTTACAATGAAGAACGTTTAAATGATGTTAAGGTAGGTGGATTACAAATAGAACACGATGAAATTAATAGAGAAATAGATCAAATAAAAAAGGAAAAAGAAATTCAGGCTGAAAAGCTTCAAGCTAATCGTGTTTTTGTTATTCTTTTAGGTGTAATCTTTTTTATTTTATTATTGTTATTACTTTCTTTAATTCGAAATAATAAATTAAAAGCAAAAGCGAATTCAGACTTAAAAGAAGCCAATCAAGAACTGTTGTTAGCTAAGGAAAAAGCAGAAGAAGCATCACAACTAAAAACGCAGTTTATTTCTACAATAAGTCACGAATTAAGAACACCACTTTATGGAGTAGTTGGTATTACAGATATAATCTTAGACGAACACAAAGAATTAAAAAACAGTCCACATTTAAAATCCTTAAAATTTTCTGCTAAGTATTTATTGTCACTAGTAAATGATATTTTAAAGGTTTATAAAATTGAAGAAAACCAAGTGGTTCTTGAAGATGCGGTTTTCAATATTCAAGATGAATTAATGGTTATCAAAGATTCACTATACTTTTTAGCCGTTAAGAATAATAATCAAATTTTTATTGATGTTGATAATTCAATTCCAGAAGTTTTAGTCGGAGATAAAATACGATTGTCTCAAATTTTTATTAATTTGATGAGTAATTCACTCAAATTTACTGAAAATGGAAGAGTAGTTGTCAAAGCTGATTTGATAGAAAAAATCGGAACAAAATGTTATTTGAAGTTTCAGGTAATCGATAACGGAATTGGAATTGCTAAAGAAGACCAAAATAAAGTTTTTGAGAAATTTGTTCAAGTTTATCGTAAAGAAGATGATTATCAAGGAACAGGTTTAGGTTTAACCATTGTTAAAAAATTAGTCGAATTGTTCAACGGAACCATTCAATTAGAAAGCGAAGAAGGAAAAGGAACAACTATAACCTTTACATTGCCACTAGATTCGGATGTTTCTAGAGCAAAATCTATAATTGACAATTTAGATGTAGATCTTTCCGCAAGAAAAGAATATAAAATCTTAGTGGTTGAGGATAATAAAATAAATCAAGTAGTTACTAAAAAACTTCTAGAAAACAATCATTTTAAATGCAATATTGTAGATGATGGATATGCTGCTTTAGAATTAATCAGTAAAACCCATTTTGATGCTATTCTAATGGATATAAATATGCCGATTATAAATGGTTTTGAAACCTCTAAATTAATCAGACAAAAAGGAATTCAAACTCCAATTATTGCCGTAACTGCTTTTGATAAGCAAGATATAGAAGAAAAAATCATCGATGCTCAAATAGATGAAGTAATTGTGAAACCGTTTGAAAGTCATAAACTTTTTGAAACGATTAAGCGATTGGTAGATAAATAAAAAAACGTTGGCTTAGTACCAACGTTTTTTGTTTTTCTTAGAAGCATCCGATTTTCTTGATTTTGAATTTGGATTCATCTTATTTTTATTTCTTAAATCGGGTTTTGCATCTGGATTTTTTACTTCATCTTTCCATTCATATGGATGATCTGTAATTACTTTAACTTTCATTCGAATTAATTTTTCAATATCTTGCCAATACGTTTTTTCGTCTTTTCCACAAAAAGAAATGGCTAAACCAGAGTTTCCAGCACGACCTGTTCGACCAATTCGGTGTACATACGTTTCTGAAATATTTGGAATATCAAAGTTAATTACAAACGGAAGTTGTTCAATATCGATTCCTCTTGCCGCAATATCGGTAGCAACTAAGATATCGATTTCTTTATTTTTAAATTGCTCCAAAACACGTTGACGTGCATTTTGCGATTTATCTCCGTGAATGGCTTCTGCTTTAATGCTAGCTTTTTTCAATACTTTTACAATATTGTCAGCTCCGTGTTTGGTTCTGGTAAACACTAAAGCATTACTCAAACTTTCTTGAATAATTAACTGTTTTAAAAGCAAACGTTTCTCGTCTTTGTTTACAAAATAAACTTTTTGCAATACATTTTCAGCCGTACTCGAAATTGGTGTAACCGAAATGTATTTTGGTCTTGTTAAAAATGTATCCGCTAATTCTCTAATTGCTAAAGGCATGGTTGCTGAAAACAATAATGTTTGACGGTTTTCAGGAGTTAATTTGATGATTTTCTTAACATCATTAATAAATCCCATGTCCAACATTTGATCCGCTTCATCTAAAACCAAATGATGCATATGATTCAAATCGATAAAACCTTGTTTGTGTAAATCTAAAAAACGTCCTGGAGTTGCGATTAAAACATCAACACCCATTTTTAATTCATTTACCTGTGGTACTTGGTTTACACCTCCAAAAATCACTAACGATTTCACATTAGTATATTTTCCGTAGGTTTTGAAACTTTCGTCAATTTGAATGGCTAATTCTCTCGTTGGCGTAACCACTAAAGTTCGGATATGTTTTGTTTTCTTTGCCGAACCTACAATTCGGTGAATTAAATTTAGAATTGGAATTGCGAAAGCACCTGTTTTTCCTGTTCCAGTTTGGGCACAAGCAACTAAATCTTGGCCTGCTAATATTTCAGGAATCGCTTGCTCTTGAATAGGAGTAGGGTTTGTGTAGCCTTCTTCCTCTAAAGCTTGTTGTATATTGTTAAATAATTTTAATTCATTAAATGTCATAAATAATAAATTTTCCTATCAAATAAGTTTGATAAGAGTACAAAGATAGTGTTATTTAAGTAAATCGGTTTTATCCCATTTTGGCTTTCATGAAATCAGTAATTAACGAAGCAATTAATTTACCTGTTAAATGATTGTTTTTAGAATCATCAAGTGCTGGAGCTCCTTCACAAATATGAAAATAAGAAGCGTTCTGATGTTTTCCAAAAAAGTAAGTAAAATGTCGGGCTTTGTCTACACTAAAACCGCTTAAAGTCATGGCGCTTGAAGGAATATTTGGAATCGCATCTAAATCTAATTCCACGCCAAAAGGTTCGTTTTTTATAAAGTTAAGTGCGTTTTCTAATTCGGTTTCGAAGTTTTTCTCTCGCTTGACTTCTACTTCTTCATAGGTAACATATTTTACTCTTGAAGTTAATTCTTTCAACGTGTTGAAAACACTCTTTGAAACAAAGTTTTCATGCAATCCAAAAACGAAATATTTCTTTAAAAAGCCGTCTTCAAAAGCATAACTGAATCCATTTCCAGAATGTCTTCCCTCTAAAATTCTAAAATCGGTATGAGCGTCAAAATTTACTGCATTTACGGGTTTTCCTTTGGCTAGAGCCAAACCTTTGATGTTTCCGTAAGCATTATTATGTCCGCCACCTATGATGATTGGAATTTTACCTGTAGAACAAATTTGGTGAATAATATGTGAAACTTCTACATCTAATTTTTCTACTAATTTGAAAAGTTCTTTTCTGTTTTCTTTACTCGAAAGGTCTAAGTTTTGAGCTTTTTCCATTTCTTCCGAAACATTGAGTTGACCAAGAACAATCAAATTACTTCCTTTACAAAACTTATTATGTTGAATGTTCGCCAAACTTTGCAATGCACTTTCGTAAGCTGTAGCAGCACCAGCTCTACCTAAATTGGCACGTACTCCAATATCTTCCGGAATTCCTAAAAGTACAAATTTTGCATCACTATTAGTTATGAAATCTATAACATTGGCATCTTTAGGAATAGTTATAATTTTTTCGCCAAATTTAATTTCTCCACTTCTGTGGTTGGTAATTTTAGCTAATTCATTTTGGCTTAAAAGTGTTATGTTCTCCATATACATTGTAAAAAAAGTAGACCAAAAATACTATTTTAAAATAAAATTCGTTTAAAATTTAGAAAATACTTTAAAAATTGTATTTTTGAAAAAACTTATCAATAACCCAATCAAAACCAAACATGGAAAACAATTCTAACAATTCTGGATTAAAAGCTGCAATAGTTGTTTTAGCATTACTTTTATTAGGAAGTATCGGTTATATCTTTAAACTAACTTCTGATAATAAAGAAACAGTAACAACATTGACTACTGAAAAAAACACTTTATCTGAAGAACTAAAAGCTAAAATTGCAGAATATGACACAATGATTGCTGATAATACAGCATTAAAAGAAGAACTTCAAGCTGAACAAGCTAAAATGGTAGCTTTATTAGAGCAAGTAGAAAAATCGAAAGGTGATGCTGCGGCAATGGCTAAATATAAAAATGAATATTTCCGTTTAAAAAGAGAAATGGATAATTTAGTAGCTGAAAACAAAATTTTGAAAGAACAGAATGTTGCTTTAACATCAAGTTTAGATAGTACAAATGTAGTTTTATCGGATGCAAAAAAATATAATGATACATTACTAACTCAAAACGAAAGTTTAACAAAAACAGTTGAAAAAGGCTCTAAATTAGCAGTTTTAAATTTAAAAGTTTTAGCCGTTAAACAAAGAAGTTCTGGAAAACAAATTGAAACAGATAAAGCAAGTAGAGCAGACGTTTTAAAAGTAAGTTTCTTAATTGCTGAAAATCAAATTGCAAAAACGGGATCTAGAGAGTATTATGTTCAAATTATTGACAGTAAAAACAATATTTTAGGAGAAAAGAAAACTATCCCAGCAGGAGATAAAACGTTAACATACAGTTTTATTTCAACTGTAAAATATGAAAACAAAACAGTTCAAGTAAATGAAGAAGTGCCTGGAAAAGATTTTGCAAAAGGAACTTACTTCGTAAATGTATTTGACAAAAATGCTGAATTAGTTTCTAAAACAAGTTTCGAATTGAAATAGTCGTTTTATAAAATTTTAAAAGTCCAATGAGAGTAACTTCATTGGACTTTTTTATTATAAGTATTTTGACAAATAGCTTCCGAATCCTACTGCGGAAATAGTCAAAATAATGGAAGTTGCCATATAAATGTAAGCTGTAATTTGATTGTTATTCTGAAGTAAATTGTAGTTTTCTAAAGCAAAACTAGAGAAAGTGGTGAATCCTCCACAAAACCCCACAATTAAAAAAAATTTTAACGGATGATTTTCAGGAAAATACTTTCCAATGTAACCAATGAATAATCCTATAAGTAAACTACCAATAATATTTACAAAGAACGTACTAAGAGGAAAAGAATTCTGAAAATATTTAGTAGTTAACCAATGGGTCAAATATCGAAATATACTCCCGATAGCGCCTCCTAACCCAACAAGTAAAAGTGTTTTTATCATAGTTAAATTATTAAATGAATTCACCTTCAATCATTACTTTGTCTATTAAATTAGTCCCAAAAGCATAAGGTAATTGATAAAAACTCATAATTGGTTTTGTAATGATGAGATTCGCTTTTTTTCCTTTAGTGATACTTCCATGAGTTTCTGAAATTGCCATAGCATAAGCTCCATTTATTGTTGCCGCATTGATGGCTTCTTCTGGAGTCATTTTCATTTTGATACATGCCGTTGCTACTACAAAATTCATATTTCCAGATGGAGTAGTGCCAGGATTGTAATCGGTTGCTAGAGCTAATGGTAATCCAGCATTCATCATTTTGCGAGCTGGAGTGTAAGGAATGCTAATAAAATAAGAACAACTTGGTAAAGCAACTGGCATTGTTTTGCTGTTTTTCAACACTTCTATATCTTCATCGGTTACTATTTCTAAATGATCAACAGATAACGCGCCATTTTCAACACAAGCTTTGATTCCATCGATAGCGGTGAATTGGTTTACGTGAATTTTTGGTTCTAAATCGTATTTTCTTCCGGCTTCCATTATTTTTATGGTTTCTTCAACTGAAAAATATCCTGTTTCAAGGAAAGCATCAATATAATCCGCTAAATTTTCGGAAGCAATTTTTGGTAACATTTCGTTGATAATCAAATCGATATAAGCTGAATGATTTTCTTTGTATTCCATAGGAAAAGCATGTGCGCCAAGAAAAGTAGCTTTAATCGCAATCGGATAATTTTCTTTTAAGCGTTTGATTACGCGTAACATTTTCAATTCGCCATCCACAGTTAATCCGTAACCCGATTTGATTTCGACCGCACCCGTTCCTTGTTGCATAACCTCTTCTAAACGTAATTTCGATTGTTCGTAAATTTCATCTTCAGAAGTTTCGTTCAGTTTTTTTGCCGAATTTAAAATTCCCCCACCACGATTAGCAATTTCTTCATAGGATAAACCATTAATTCTATCTACAAATTCCTGAATTCTAT
>CAZCIV010000134.1:3810-7034 GCA_964498595.1 uncultured Flavobacterium sp. | reverse complement strand
AATCGTATAACGAAGAAGGAAAATTTTTGCCTTGGGTAATGCGTATTGCTCATAACTTAGTAGTGGATCATTTTAGAAAAGCAAAGAAAATGCCTTTTCAACGTGAAACAGAAGAATATTCTATTTTCAATTACATGAGCGATAATAGTTTAAATATTGAAGGGCAAATAATATCAGCACAAGTAGAAACGGATTTAGTTAAGTTATTAGATGAACTTCCTCTTGATCAAAAAGAAGTTTTGGTAATGCGTATGTATCAAGACCTAAGTTTTAAGGAAATAGCTGATTTAACCGGTGTTAGCATCAATACGGCATTAGGTAGAATGCGATACGCTTTGTTGAATTTGAGAAAAATAATAGAAAAAAATCAAATTGTTTTAACTAATTAATACTAAAAGTAAAGTTTTTTCGTTGTTTATTTATAAACTAAATTGTAATAAATGACAAAACTTTACTCTAAAAACAAATTAGCGAATCTAGACATGAAACCTAAAAAAGAAACGATTTCGTTTTTACTCAATTATTCAAAAGCATTGAGTATTCACAAAGTAGGAAATTCAAGTTTTGAAATCATCGCTAATTAAGGAAAATGCCTCAAAGAGATTTGAGGCATTTTTTATTTTCGTAAAATTTTTTCCATTGTTTTTCCTTTAGCTAATTCGTCAATTAGTTTGTCCAAATAACGTACTTTTCTCATCAAAGGATCTTCAATTTCTTCGATGCGATAACCGCAAATTACTCCTGTAATTTTAGAAACGTTTTCGTTTAATTGTGGTGCTTGGTTAAAAAAAGTTTCGAAATCAACTTTTGTATCAATTTGTTTTTGAAGGTTTTCCAATGTATAACCAGTTAACCAACAAATAATTTCATCGACTTCAGCTTTCGTGCGATTTTTTTTTTCTGCTTTGTTTATGTAATGAGGATAAACTCCAGCAAAGATCATATGATTTATACTTCTTGATGCCATTTATTTTTTAATTTCATTAATAACACTTTTTCTTCCAATTGTTCTCGTAATAATATCTTTTTCTAAATTCCAGCCACGCGCTGGAGAATACTCACGTCCGTACCAAATAATTTGTAAGTGTAAGTCGTTCCAACATTCTTTAGGAAAAATTCTTTTGGCATCTTTTTCGGTTTGTTGAACGTTTTTTCCATCAGTAAATCCCCAACGATACATCAATCTATGAATGTGTGTATCTACAGGAAAAGCAGGTACTCCAAAAGCTTGACTCATAACCACACTCGCTGTTTTGTGTCCAACAGCGGGCAGGGATTCCAAAGCTTCAAAACTTTGTGGTACTTCTCCGTTATATTTTTCAATTAAAATTTCGGATAAACCGTGAATTCCTTTCGATTTCATTGGTGATAATCCGCACGGACGAATGATTTCTTTAATTTCTTCTATCGACATTTTAACCATGTCATAAGGATTATCTGCTTTTGCAAATAATAGAGGGGTAATTTGATTTACACGAACATCTGTACATTGTGCAGAAAGTAACACGGCAATTAGTAAAGTATAAGGATCTTTATGGTCTAATGGAATAGGAATTTCAGGATATAATTCATTTAACGTATTTATAACAAATGTTACCTTCTCGCTTTTGGTCATTTTTAACTAAATTTGATTCGTAAAGTTATAAAGTAATAGCGCAATATCAAAATTCATTTTTAAAGATGAGTTTTTAACCTTTTAAACCAAAACAAATGACAACATTAAAAGCAGGAGATAAAGCCCCTAATTTTTCAGGATTAGACCAAAATGGAGCTACTCATAAATTAGCCGATTATAAAGGAAAAAAACTAGTAGTCTTCTTTTATCCAAAAGCAAGTACACCTGGTTGTACAGCAGAAGCTTGCGATTTAAGAGATAATTTTGCTCGTTTTCAAGCGAATAATTATGCTTTGTTAGGTGTAAGTGCGGATAGTGCGAAAGCGCAAGCAAAGTTTATCGAAAAATATGAGTTACCATTTCCGTTATTAGCGGATGAAGACAAATCAGTAATTCAAGCTTTTGGGGTTTGGGGACCTAAGAAATTCATGGGAAAAGAATACGATGGTATCCACAGAACTACTTTCGTAATTGATGAAAACGGAATTATCGAAGAAGTAATTTCGGATGTGAAAACAAAAGCACATGCTGCCCAGATTTTAAAATAATAAAAAACCATCCGCTACAACGGATGGTTTTTTTAAACAAACTAAACCAATTAATTGCTGTATTAGAAAGCGTATTTGTTTTCGCTAATAATTTTTGCAGCAATTTTTTCACGAAGACCAATTACATTTGGCATGTTCGTATATTTTGTAAAACGTTTTAATCCCATTAACATCATACGTTGTTCATCGCCTTCTGCAAAAGAAACGATTCCTTCTTTTCCTTTTTGGTTCACGATATCCACGGCATGATATAAGTATAATTTTGCCATTGCAATTTGCTCTTGCGCTTTGTCTTCACCTACTTTTTTGGCTAATTTCTCCGTTCTAAGAATAGTACTTTCAGCCATGTAGATTTCGATTAAGATATCAGAAGCAGCCATTAATAATTGTTGGTGTGATTCTAGCTCTGGTCCATATTTCTGAACCGCAGCACCAGCAACCATTAAGAATACTTTTTTCAATTTAGCAATCATTTCTTTTTCTTCAGCAAACAATTCTGAATAATCTGGAACATCGAATGATGGAATTCCCATTAACTCTTCAGCTACAGCCATTGCTGGACCTAATAAATCAACGTGACCTTTCATTGCTTTTTTCACTAACATACCAACCGATAACATTCTGTTGATTTCGTTAGTTCCTTCGTAAATTCTTGCGATACGAGCATCTCTCCAAGCACTTTCCATTGGTGCATCTTCAGAGAATCCCATTCCACCAAAAATTTGAATTCCTTCGTCAGTACAAGCTTGCACATCTTCAGAAACTGCTACTTTTAAAATAGAACATTCGATAGCGAATTCTTCAACACCTTTTAATTCAGCTTCTTGGTGTGAATTTCCTTCACTAACTCTAATGTTGATTCTATTTTCAATATCTGCAGCCGCTCTGTAAGTTGCACTTTCACCTGCATAAGCATTTGTTGCCATTTCAGCAATTTTAGCTTGAATTGCTCCAAAACTTGAAATTGGCGTTTTAAACTGAACTCTTTCATTAGCATAGTTTACTGCTCCAGTAATTGTTCTTCTTTGTGCTTCTAAACAAGCAGCAGCTAATTTAATACG
>CAZCIV010000134.1:0-3710 GCA_964498595.1 uncultured Flavobacterium sp. | reverse complement strand
ATGAATCCCATTTCCATTCCACCGTAAGCAGCAGGAACTGCAACGCTTAAATAACCAAGCTCTCCGGCTTTACGCATTACTTCTTCAGTAAGTGCATAATCTTTCTTTTCAAAGCGCTCTTTGTTTGGCCATAACTCTTTGTCTACGAATTCGATTACCGAATCACGCATCATGATTTGCTCTTCATTGAAATCTTCCGGTGTGAAGATGTCTTCGCATTTTGTTTCTTTTACAAGGAATTGTCCTCCTCTGATGATATCTGACATAACTTATTAAGTTTTATAGTTTTATTTTAAAAATTCAAAAATTCCTGCAGCACCTTGACCTGTTCCAACACACATTGAAACGATTCCGTATTTACTGTTTCTCAGGCGCATTTCGTCAAACAATTGAACTGATAGTTTAGCACCAGTACAACCTAGCGGGTGGCCTAAAGCAATAGCGCCACCGTTCACGTTTACGATTTCAGGATTTAAACCTAATTCTCTCACTACTGCTAATGATTGCGCTGCGAAAGCTTCGTTTAACTCAATTAAATCGATTTGGTCTTGTTTTAATCCTGCTTGTTTTAATGCTTTTGGAATAGCAGTAACAGGTCCAATTCCCATGATTCTTGGTTCTACACCTGAAGCAGCATAGCTTACCATTCTTGCGATTGGTTCTAAGTTTAATTCTTTCACCATTTCTTCGCTCATGATTAAAACGAAAGCTGCTCCATCACTCATTTGTGAAGAGTTTCCAGCGGTAACCGAACCATCAGCAGCGAATACAGGTCGTAATCCAGCTAAAGCTTCTACTGAAGTTCCAGCTCTTGGACCTTCGTCTTTATTTACTACATATGATTTTGTTTCTTTTTTACCGTTTTCGTTGATAAACGTTTGTTCTACTGTGATAGGAGCGATTTGTTTATCGAATTTACCTTCTGATTGTGCTTTCAACGCTTTCATGTGTGATTGATAAGCAAACTCATCTTGGTCAGCTCGAGAAACATTGAATTGTTTTGCAACAGCTTCAGCCGTTAATCCCATTCCCCAGTAATAATCTTCGTGACCTGCAGCGGCAACTTTATAATCGGGTGTTGGTTTGTAACCTCCCATTGGAATATAACTCATACTTTCGGCTCCACCAGCAATGATACAATCTGCCATTCCGGATTGAATTTTAGCTGTTGCCATTGCGATAGTTTCTACTCCAGAAGCACAATATCTGTTTACGGTAACTCCAGGAACATCGGTGATTTTTAATCCCATTAATGAAATTAAACGCCCAACGTTCAAACCTTGTTCAGCTTCTGGCATGGCGTTTCCTACCATTACATCATCAATACGTGCTTTGTCGAAATCTGGCAAATCCTTCATCATGTATTCGATGGTTTCTGCTGCTAATTCGTCAGGTCTTTTGAATCGGAATAAGCCTTTTGGAGCTTTTCCAACTGCTGTTCTATATCCTTTTACTATATATGCTGTTCTCATTTCTTAGTTTCTTAACGGTTTCCCTTTGGTTAACATGTACTGAATTCTTTCTAAAGATTTTCTTTCTCCAGTTAATGATAAAAATGCTTCTCTTTCTAAATCCAATAAATATTGTTCAGAAACTAAAGTTGCTTCTGATAAATCACCACCAGCCATTACGTAAGCTAGTTTGTTTGCGATTTTTTTATCGTGTTCAGAAATGTATTTACCAGCTTCCATTTGGTCAGTTCCAACTAAGAACATACCTAAAGCTTGTTTACCTAATACTTTGATGTCTTTTCTTCTTACAGGTTGGGTGTAACCTTGTTCTGCCATTTGTAAGGCTACTTGTTTCGCTGTAGCGATTTGGCGGTCTTTGTTTACTACAACAATATCTCTTCCTTTTTGTAAAACTCCGGTATCAAAACCTTCGTAAGCCGAAGTAGCTACTTTTGCCATACCAACAGTTAAGAAATATTCTTGTAGAACATTTAATTCTACATCGTTTTTACGGAATAAATCAGAAGCTCTTAAAGCCATTTCTTTAGAACCACCACCGCCAGGAATTACACCAACACCAAATTCTACTAATCCGATGTAGGTTTCTGCAGCAGCAACCGCTCTATCAGCGTGCATTGTTAATTCGCAACCACCACCTAATGTCATTCCGTGAGGAGCCGCGATAACTGGAATTGCAGAATAACGACAACGCATCATTATGTCTTGGAACATTTTAATTGCCATGTTTAATTCGTCATATTCTTGCTCGACTGCCATCATGAAAATCATTCCTAAATTAGCTCCAACAGAGAAATTAGCGCCTTGATTTCCAATTACTAAACCATTGTATTCTTTCTCAGCTATATCAATTGCTTTGTTAATTCCTTGTAAAACACCAGCACCAATAGAATTCATTTTAGATGTAAATTCTAAGTTGATGATACCATCACCTAAATCGGTAATAACAGCATCACTGTTGTTCCATATTTTTTTGCTTTCGCGAATGTTATTTAAAATAATAAAAGCATCCTGACCAGGAACTTTCTCTACTTTTTTATTGGTGATAGAGTAGAAGTGTGTTGCTCCATCTTTAATAGAATAGAAAGAAGTGTTTCCTGAAGCTACCATATCCGTTACCCAAGAAGCAGGTTGATAACCTTCCGCTTTCATTAATTCAATTCCTTTTTCCACTCCGATAGCATCCCAAATTTCGAATGGACCGTTTTCCCATCCGAAACCTGCTTTCATAGCATCGTCGATTTTGTAGAAAGCGTCTGTGATTTCAGGAATTCTGTTAGAACAATATTGGAACATAGAAGCGAAGTTTTTTCTATAAAATTCTCCGGCTTTGTCTTTTCCTGTAACTAAAACTTTGAATCTGTCAATTGGTTTTTCAATCGTTTTGGTTAATTCTAAAGTTGCGAAAGATGCTTTTTTATTTGGTCTGTAAGTTAAAGTATCTAAATCTAGAGTTAGAATGTCTTTTCCTTCTTTTTTGTAAAAACCTTGTCCTGTTTTGCTTCCTAACCATTTGTTTTCCATCATTTTGTTAACAAATTCTGGAAGTTTGAATAATTCATGCGCTTCGTCGTTTGGACAATTTTCATAAATTCCGTTCGCAACGTGAACTAAAGTATCCAAACCTACAACATCAACCGTTCTAAAAGTAGCTGATTTTGGACGACCAATAACTGGTCCCGTTAATTTATCTACTTCTTCAACGGTTAATCCCATTTCTTTTACTTGGTGGAATAAACTTTGAATTCCGAAGATTCCAATTCTATTTCCAATAAAAGCTGGAGTATCTTTAGCAACAACAGAAGTTTTTCCTAAGAATTTTTCACCATAACCATTCAAGAAATCTAATACTTCTTGCGATGTTTTTGGACCTGGAATAATTTCAAATAATTTTAAGTAGCGAGCAGGGTTAAAGAAGTGTGTTCCACAGAAATGTTGTTGAAAATCATCGCTTCTTCCTTCGCTCATGAACTGAATTGGAATACCAGACGTATTTGAAGTTACTAAAGTTCCTGGTTTTCTATATTTATCAACTTGTTCGAAAACAATCTTCTTGATGTCTAATCTTTCTACAACTACTTCAATAATCCAATCGGCAGTTGCGATTTTTGACATATCATCTGTAGTGTTACCAGTAGTAATTCTTGAGGCAAAACTTGGATGATAAATAGGAGAAGGCTTCGATTTTAAAGCGTTAGCTAAATGATCATTCACTAATCGGTTTCTAACGGCTTTACTTTC
>CAZCIV010000133.1:0-7084 GCA_964498595.1 uncultured Flavobacterium sp. | reverse complement strand
CCATAATATTGATTTTGATTTGTTGGATTAATTGCAGTATCCATTCCATCAGCACCATAGTAGTTTTTCCATTGACCACTGCTGTAGGCATGACCTCCATTATCTTGTAATCCTCCTACCATATTAGCAGATGTTTGCTTAGCAACAGCTATTTTATAAAACTGACTAATTTGAGCTCCAGCTGTTAAATCAGTAAAATTACTTCCATTATTTTCAGAAACATAAATACCACCATCACTTCCACAAAACAATTTTGTTCCATGAAACCCTAAGTAATGAATGTCTGCATGGGTATAAGAAGGACCTGTAGGATTACTCCAACTATTAATTTTAGTTAAATTTGTTCCTCCATTTGTGGATTTCCAAACATTTAAACATCCTGTGTAAATTTCCTCTGCATTTGTTGAAGATACCGCCAATGCTAAATCGAACCAAGCTTGAGAAGGTGATCCTGAATTTTCAAAAATATTTGTTGTAGTATTTCTCGCTGTAAATGTTGTACCTCCATCGGTAGATCTGTAAATTCCTTGAAAATTATAATTTTCTGAACCTGTTTTGGCACTCAAAATATATATATAATTAGGATTTGCTGGAGTAACATCCATTACAAATCTTCCTGAAGTAGAAGGTAATCCTGTAGAAACTTGTGTAAAAGAAGTTCCTCCATTTGTAGAGCGAAAAAAAGCATTATAATTTACAGCAAATAAAGTATTTGGATCACCTGGTTTTAAACGAATATTTCCTTGTGAAAAATTCCCTGTTTGAACTCTAGACCAAGATGCTCCAGCATTTGTTGTTCTGTAAATTCCATTACTAGTAGCACACCATAAAATTTGATTATTCGTTGGGTGAATTAAAATATCACCAGCTCTAAAATTAGTATTCATAATTCCTAAAGCACCAGTAGCATTCCAAGTTAAACCTCCATCTATTGATTTATAAACTCCTACCGAGTAAGAATCTCCAGCATCTTTATCTCCTGTTGCAATATAAATCACGTTTGAATTAGAATAATCTACTGCAATACCCGAAACTCCTATTTGTGGTAATTCATCTGTTAGAGGCATCCAAGTGGCACCATTATCTGTGGATTTCCAAATTCCACCAGCAGGCGCTCCTAAATATATTGTATTAGGATTCGAAGGATCAACATGTACTATGTTTACTCGACCTTGCCCAGAAGACCAAGAACCCGTATTGGTATGCGTAAAAGGCCCTATAGGTTCCCAATTACTAATTGGTAGTGACATAGCTACATTTCTATTTGCTTTAATTTGCTTTTTTTGTCGCCAAGCATCCCAAAATTCCTCAGAAGACATAATATAACCCTGACTATCTGCATAATTTCTCCAATGATATTCCCACCTCATAAATGGCTTGAAACCAGAACCTCTAGCGTTTTTATCTCTTGTAGACCAATAGGCATTGAAAGTTTCAACCATTTCGTTAATACTTGCTTCTCCGCTTTTAGCAGTGCTTATGTTAGTCATCCATGGCGCGGATGGGTTAAATTGTGAAAATCCTAAAAAAGAACACAACACACTAACAATCAGGTGATTTTTTATCATTATTTAGTAGTTTTTGGGTATAATTTCACAAATATAACCAAGAAAATCAACATTTTACAATTTTAACAAATGTGAATAGTTGTTTTAACAAATCTGATTTGATTTATGATTATTTTTGTAAAAAAATGATATGCTTGATTTTCTTGCTCCTTATAAAAAGTTTTTCATCATTTTTGGAATACTTTCAATTGTTATTTATTTAGGAATTTACAGTTTACTAACTCCAAAAAAAACATTACCTATCTATTCGCCAAGAGATATTAATCCAGAATTAGTAGATTCTACAGTGCAACACATTGGTAATGACCATAAAATTGCTGATTTTGCTTTTACCAATCAAAATGGAAAAGTAATTACTCAAAAAGACTACGAAAATACCATTTATGTAGCCGATTTCTTCTTTACGACTTGCCCCACCATTTGCCCAAAAATGACCGACAATATGGTTTGGTTACAAAATCAATTGAAGAATAATCCAGAAGTGAAATTGTTGTCTTTCTCCGTTACTCCTGATATTGACACACCTGAAGTTTTAAAAAAATATGCTATAGAAAAAGGAGTTGATGATGCACGTTGGAATTTGGTGACTGGAGACAAAAAGGATATTTATTATTTAGCCAGAAAATCCTATTTAGCCGTAAAAACAGGTAAACCAGAAGAATTGTACGATATGGTACATACTGAAAATTTTATTTTGGTAGATAAAAACAAAAGAATTCGAGGTTTTTACGATGGAACCAATTTAGATCAACCTACGGAAGACCCGAAAACAAAGAACATGAAACAACTTTTAGAAGATATTTTGTGGCTTAGTGAAAATCAATAATGTTAAATTCATGTTTAAATTTACTAATTCTGATAAAAATCAATTTTTGTCCGATTATAATTTTTACTTTTGTATTTTAATTCAATCTAAATAAGGAAATGGAAATTTGTTCTTCTGAACTTAAAATTGGAGAAGTTGCCGAAATAACCTCCATCAATCTAGATGAAATCCCACTAAAGTTATTAGAAATGGGGTGTTTGCCTGGAAATTCCATTACCTTAATTCAAATTGCACCATTAGGTGATCCTTTATACTTTAACGTTAATGATTCGCATGTAGCTATTCGATTAGAAACGGCTAAAGAAATCACCGTTGCCAAATTGTAATTCTCATGAGTAAAAATCCTATCAAAGTTGCTTTAATTGGAAACCCAAACGTGGGGAAAACTTCGGTTTTTAATGAATTAACTGGATTGAATCAACAAGTGGGAAATTACCCAGGAATTACCGTTGAAAAAAAACAAGGCGTTTGCAAATTAAACGAAACCACAAAAGCTAAAATCATCGATTTACCTGGAACTTACAGTTTAAACGCAAGTTCTATTGATGAAAATGTGGTGATTGAATTATTACTAAATAAAAACGATGAAGATTTTCCAGATGTAGCCGTTGTGGTGACTGAAGTGGAAAATTTAAAACGAAACTTACTCCTTTTTACCCAAATTAAAGATTTAGAAATTCCAACCATTTTAGTCATTAATATGGCAGACAGAATGGAATTGAAAGGAATTGAACTAGACATTCCTGTTTTAGAAAAAGAACTAAAAACAAAGATTGCTTTAATTAGTTCGCGCAAAAAAATCGGAATTGATAACTTAAAAAATCTAATTCTCAATTACGAGACGCTTTCAACCGAACCATGTTTGAATGCGTCTTCAATTGATCCAGACTATTTCAACAATTTAAGAAGAGCGTTTCCTAACCAATTGTTATACAAACTTTGGTTGGTGATTACGCAAGATGTGAATTTCTTGAATTTAGACCGAAACGAAATCAAAAGTTCGTTTACCAAATCGCATTCCGATTTAAAAAAGCTGCAACAGAAAGAAACTATAAAGCGTTATCAATTTATCAACGATACACTGAAATTAGGTCAAAAAATAGACGTATCTAAAGCAACGGATATTCGTGCAAAAATCGACCGAATTCTGACACATAAAATTTTCGGTTACGTTATTTTCTTTGGAATTTTAATGTTGATTTTCCAATTTTTATTTGATTGGAGTAGCATTCCGATGGATTTCATTGACGAAACCTTTGCTAATTTAAGTTCGCTTGCCAAGCAACATCTTCCAGCAGGAGAATTTACCAATTTAATCAGTGAAGGTTTAATACCTGGAATTGGTGGAATTGTGATTTTTGTACCCCAAATTGCCTTTTTATTCTTGTTCATTTCGGTGTTAGAAGAAAGCGGTTATATGAGTCGCGTAGTATTTTTGATGGATAAAATCATGCGAAAATTTGGTTTATCTGGAAAAAGTATTGTGCCTTTGATTTCAGGAACGGCTTGTGCTATTCCGGCGATTATGAGTGCAAGAAATATTGAAAATTGGAAAGAAAGATTAATCACCATTTTAGTCACGCCATTCACCACTTGTTCGGCAAGATTACCGGTTTATGCGATTTTAATTTCCTTAATTATTCCCGAAAAAAGAGTCTTCGGATTTTTAAGTTTACAAGGTTTAACCTTAATGGGATTGTATTTATTAGGATTTGGAATGGCTGTTTTTTCAGCTTATCTATTAAACAAATATTTGAAATTAAACTGCAAATCGTATTTCGTAGTTGAAATGCCAAGTTATAAAATTCCGATGTTTAAAAATGTTGGAATTAACGTTTTAGAAAAAACCAAAGCCTTTGTTTTTGGTGCTGGAAAAATCATTTTAGCCTTATCGGTTATTTTATGGTTTTTAGGTTCGCACGGATTAAGTGATGATTTCAACAACGCTGAAAAAATCATAACTGAACAAAATCAGAACAAAAACATTACTTCAGAAGAATTTGAAGACCAAGTAAACTCCTTCAAGCTTGAGAATTCATATATCGGTTTCATGGGAAAAGCCATTGAACCTGTCATTCGACCTTTAGGTTACGATTGGAAAATTGGAGTTGCTGTGGTGAGTTCTTTTGCTGCTCGTGAAGTTTTCGTGGGAACTTTGGCAACCATTTATAGTGTTGGAAGTCATAGCGAAGAAGAAACGACCATTAAAAACCGAATGGCTGCCGAAGTACATCCAGAAACCGGTAAAAAAATATTCAATTTTGCTACTGGAATTTCCTTATTACTATTTTATGCTTTCGCGATGCAATGTATTTCTACTTTAGCTATTGTGAAAAAAGAAACCAATTCTTGGAAATGGCCTATAATTCAGTTGGTTTTTATGAGTGGATTTGCGTATGTAACTTCGTTAATTGCCTATCAATTTTTGAAATAAAAGGCATACTTTTTGATTGTCTTCAAAAAACAAATTTGATGAAAAAAACATTATTTGTACTGTTTTCTATTTTAACTTTGAATAGTTCTTTTTCTCAGAAAATCGACAAGTCTAAAAGTGAATTAAAATCGGGAAATTCTTCGCATTCTTCAAGTTCAGATAACAGTTCCACGAGTTCAGGATCTTCCAGAAGTTCTTCTTCAAATGATTTTGGATTAGCTGGCTTATTTGTTGAAGGCTTATTTTATGTAAGTTTTTATTCCACTATTGGAGATTACAGAAGTGAAAATCATTTATACAACCTATTATCTAAATATCCTTATTTTGATGGTGAATCAGGAAATTTCCAAAAAGAAAACGACAGTATTCAATATGGAAATTTGATGCGATTAGATGTTGAAAATCATTTTCTTTACAGCAACAACAATATATTTGGAAATCATCTAAAAACAAAATTTAGACCATTTCAATATTTTTATGTACAAGCCGATTACCGTGAACTACTAGAAAAAAACGTATTTACAAATCGTTTTTCAAACCTATCCTTGTTTCAATTTAACGTGGCTTATGATAGGATTCGATTTAAGAAATTCAATTTAGGATGGACACTTGGCGCTACTTACGTTGGGAATGATGTACAAAAAGCAGGTTTCTCTTATGGTTTACACACCGATATTTTTGCTATAAAAAACATCAGCTTTAATAGTGCGATGATGTGGAGTAAAATAAATGGTTTGCCTGTAAATTCGTTTGAACTTAGAGGAAAATATCATAAAAAGAATTATTTTTTCTCGTTAGGATATGAGCACTTAAAAATTGCTTCACCAAATTATAATTTTGTAACTTTAGGAACTGGAATATATTTTTAAAATATGGATATACAACAAATTTTAGTCTATGCTTCATTAGCGGTTGCTGTAGGTTTTTTAGTAAAAAAATTCTTTTGGAAAAAACGTACTAAAAAATCAAAACCTTGCGGTGATGATTGTGCTTGTCATTAACCCAATGCCACGTCTAAAGTCATCATTACAATAAAACCACCTATAAAACCTAAAGTGGCAATATCCGTATTTTTATCTTGTTGCGTTTCTGGAATTACTTCTTCCACCACCACAAAAATCATAGCTCCCGCAGCAAAAGCCAAAGCATAAGGTAAAATAGGGGTAAAAAAAGTCACAGCAACTGCACCAAGAACTCCAAAAATAGGTTCAACTAAGGCAGAAGATTGTCCAAAAGTAAAGCTTTTTAATCTACTCATTCCCATTCTTCGTAATGGCATAGAAACCGCAATTCCTTCGGGGAAATTTTGAATTCCAATTCCGATAGCCAAGGTAACCGCTCCAGCAATAGATGCTTCTGGAATTCCCGCTGCGACTCCACCAAATAATACACCAACTGCTAATCCTTCTGGAATATTATGCAATGTAATGGCTAAAACCAAAAGTGTTGTACGTTGCCAAGGCGATTTTATACCTTCGGTTTCTTTGAAGTTAATATGCATATGAGGCAACACTTTATCCAATCCGAAAATAAATATTGCGCCTAATAGAAACCCAACTGCTGCTGGAATTACTTTCATAAAACCATCGCCTTTACTCATTTCAATGGCAGGAGCTAATAAACTCCAAAAACTTGCTGCTACCATTACGCCACCTGTAAAACCCAACATTCCGTCTAATACAACCCGATTCATAGTTTTAAAAAAGAATACAAAAGATGCGCCAAAAGCGGTTAATGCCCAAGTAAATGTTGTAGCTAGTAATGCTGCCAAAATAGGATCGATACTTTCAAAAAACTGAATAATAGAATCAAACATAATTATTGTACGTATAAATTATTAGCAATCTTATTCGAAATCGTTAAGCGTTTTCCGTCAATTTCAACGGTTAATGTATCATCAAAATCTTCCTTTTCTATCACTGTAATTACAGAACCTAAAGCAATTTTTTGTTTGTCTAAATATTTTAAAAAATCAGTAGAAGAATCTTTCACTCCAACACAATGAAATGATGCATTAATTTCAACTTCTGATAAGAGTTGTTTCTCAATTTTCTTAATCACACCTTTTGCATCTGGAATGGGATCACCGTGTGGATCAGCTACTGGAAATCCTAAAAAAGCATCTAATTTATTTATCAATTGTTCCGATTTGATATGTTCTAATTCTTCAGCAATTTCATGCACTTCATCCCAAGAAAAACCTAATTTATCTACTAAAAAAACTTCCCACAAACGATGTTTTCTCACAATCATTTT
>CAZCIV010000132.1:0-7098 GCA_964498595.1 uncultured Flavobacterium sp. | reverse complement strand
CTAATAAACCTGCAAAATATTGACCATAGGCACTGGCTAAAAACCACATTCCCATAATGACTGCTTGAGTTTTTTGAGGCGATAATTTAGTCATTGCACTCATTCCAATAGGCGATAAACATAATTCACCAAAAGTAATTACAAACCATCCGAATGTAAATAAATCTAAAGAAGTTTTCCCATCTGGTCCTGCAAAAAACTTAGTATAATAAAACACCCAAAAACCTCCAGCTAAAAACAGAAAGGCCAAACCAAATTTGATAATGGTATTGGGTTCAATCTTTTTCTTTGCCATCCAAAGCCAAACCATACCCACTAATGCTGCAAAGGCAATTACAAAAAAGGAGTTTGCAGAGTTGTTTACTCCATTAGGATCTAAAGAAATTCCTAAAACTGTATTGTTTAAATTCTCAGCAGCAAAATCACTTAAAGAACCGCCACTTTGTTCAAAAAATGCCCAAAAAACAATTGAAAACAACATAAAAATAACTGCTGCAATTAATTTTTTGTTTTCAGCTATAGAGAAACCTCGCATTTCATAGGCTAAATATAACAATGAAAAAGGACCAATAGTATACATAAAGTAATCTGTATATTCTGTATTAGAAACCATAACGATTATAATTGGAATAATCAAAATAGAACCTAAATAAGTAGACCACTCATAAATTTTTCTTTTACCCGATTCAATATGTAGCAATGGAGACAAGCCAATATTACCTAAACTTTTTTGAGTTTGAGTAAACGTCATCAAACTAATTATCATGACAACAGCTGCTAATCCAAATGCAATATTCCATTCTAAACCATTTGGAATAATGGAAGCTAACATTTCTCTTTTCCCAACAGCAATACAAATATAACCACCAATTAAAGCTCCTAAGTTAACTCCAGCATAGAAGAGAGAAAATCCAGCATCAGTTCTAGAATCACCTTCTCTATAAAGCTTGCCAACCATAGAAGAAATATTAGGTTTAAAAAAACCTGTTCCTACAATGGTAAAACTTACTCCTACAAAAAACATTGATTTTGGATCAATAGCTAAGATTAAACTTCCAATAATCATTAATATTCCTCCCCAAAATAAGGATTTTCTGAATCCAAATATTTTATCAGCAAACAATCCTCCTATAAATGTAAAAGCATATACCCATGCTTGAGTAGCTCCATATTGAAGATTTGCAGTCTCTTTGTCCATCAATAAATGATGCACCATGTAGAAGTAAAGCATTCCGCGCATTCCGTAAAAACAGAAACGTTCCCACATTTCGCTAAAGAACAAATACCAAAGTTGCTTTGGATATTTACCTTCAAAATTCTGAATTTCCTCTATTGTTTGCATATTAATTTAATCCTTTTTCTTTCATTACAGCATTTAATCTTTTAAGAATCAGCATCCCTAATCCAGTAGCAAATAAAAGTAGAACTGCATTTACTATGAAAAAATTTGATTTATTCTCATAATCATACCACATACTAGCTAAAACACCTGATAACTTATTACCTATTGAAATCGACAAAAAGAAACCACCCATCATTAATGCAGTTAATCTTGGAGGACTTAACTTAGATACAATTGACAAGCCCATTGGAGACAAACACAATTCTCCAATTGTAATTACCCCATATGTACCCACTAACCACCAAGGTGAAACTTTAACTTCTCCGTTACTACCAAAATAAACAGCAGCTACCATTACCAAACAAGAAAGTGATGAAATGAATAATCCTAAAACAATCTTAGATGGGGTTGAAGGTTCTTTTCCTCTTCTTCTTAATAAAGCAAAAAAACCAACAACAAAAGGCGTTAATATAATAATCCAACCCGGATTAACGGATTGAAAAAGCTCTGTATTAATTAAAGACACCTTTTTTTCAGGATTTGATTCTAACTCTTGTTTTTGTTGAGCAGAAATATTGGTAAAATAAACATCTTTTCCTTGAACTTTTATAGGATTATTATTTTCATCTTTTTCAGCCTGAAACTGACTATCATATTTTTGAACTTCTTTCGTTTGATAGTCTTTCTCTTCAACCAAATAAATTGATGATAATGCTTTTTCTGTTGTTCCTGTTACTTGACGATCTGTATAATAATTTGCCCAACGCGTTAAAGCTGTTCCATTTTGCTTAAATACAGCCCAAAAAAGCATTCCTACAGCAAAAATAGCCAATAAAGCTCCTAATGGTCGCTTATCTTCATTATTGGCTTTCATGTAAAGTCTGATATAAAAAATAATTACTGGAATACAAGCAAAAATAAAGGCATCTGTTGAATCACTTTTAAATATATTTCCTGGAATCATCCATCCTATTGCTCCACAAATAATGGCTGGTAAAAAAACAACTCCTAAAATTTTACTTAAAGTAATATCTCCTTCTTGAACTGGTTTCATAACATTAGCATCACTTAAATGTTTCTTACCTAAAAAGAAAATAATTAAACCTACAAACATTCCAATACCAGCAGTTATAAATGCAGCACCCCAACCATATTGATTTCTCATAAAGGCAGCCACAATGTTACATATGAAAGCCCCTAAATTTATTCCCATGTAGAAAATGTTGTAACCTGCATCTTTATTCGCTTTGTATTCTTCAGTAGAATACAAATTACCCACTAAAGTTGAAATGCTTGGTTTAAAAAAGCCATTACCCACAATAATTAATGCCATAGAAGCATAAAAAATAGTTACATCTTGAAAGCCAAGACCTATGTATCCTAATCCCATTAAAAAGCCACCTAAATAAATAGCCTTAAAATATCCTAAAAATCTATCTGCTAAATAGCCACCTAAAAACGGAGTTAAATAAGTTAACGCAATATAAGTACCAAAAATATCGTCTGCATATTTATCTGAAAAAGCTAACCCTCCAGTAGATGTAGGGTCAATCATATACAAAACGAATATTCCAATAATTAAATAGTAACCAAATCGTTCCCACATTTCAGTAAAGAACAAAAACAATAATCCTTTTGGGTGTTTATTTTTCATAGTATAAAATTAAAAAAACCTGTAATTTACTTACAGGTTTGAAAGATATAAAAAAATATTTTAATTACAATTAAGTAATACCATTCATCATTTTTTTCAATCTAGGAGATAAAACAGCTAAAATCACAGCAGCAATACCACACAAAATAACAAAAACCATAAAAAACTCATATAAATTATGGATTTCAAAACCTCCAAAAGATGTATATTCCATAGGTAATTGCTCTTTTTCAAATAAAGCTACTTGTTCAGCAGTTAAGGTTACTTTTTTATCTAAAACGTCTTGAAGATTAACTCCTAAAGTTTCCGCTTTTTGGAATTTATCTCCAGTTGCAGGAATAATTGCTCCTAATGAACCCGCTAAAGCATAACCCGCTGCATTTGAAATAAAGAAAACTCCATACAATAAAGACGCAAAACGTTTAGGTGCTAATTTACCAACCAATGATAATCCGATTGGTGATAAACAAAGCTCACCCATTGTTTGAATCAAATATAATAACATTAACCATTTGATTGCTAATAATCCAGAATTTCCTAAATCTTTAACATTGTGTGCGATGATAAAATAACTCAAAGCAATTAAAGCTAATCCCATTGCTTGTTTTAATGGAGAAACAGGCTCTTTACCATTTGCTCTTAATTTATCCCATAATAAACTGAATGGTAACGCCAACATTACAACAAAAATACCATTAAAAATTTGAACCATTGATGGTGGCATATTCCAACCAAAAATATCTCTATCGGTTTGGTTATCTGCAATAAACGTTAACGAAGAACCCGCTTGCTCAAACGCTGCCCAGAAGAAGATAATGAAAAACGAAACAATATATATTACCCAAATTCTTTGTCTTTCCACTTTGTTCTCGGCAGAACTCATAATTAAATATGCTAAAGCAATACCAGCAGAATAAATAAATGGATAAATTATTCCTTTAATTAATTGGCCCATTGCAACATCTGAAAAACCAAATTCACCCACTAATAAATATCTAAAGACAAAGAATAAAGCTGCAAAAATTCCTATTGCAGTACCAATTGCAGTTCCTGTAAATTTAGCCGTTTGTGTTTCACCTTCTTCAAAGTCCTCTGCTTCATTATTTTTTGGTAAACCTCCAATTGGTCTTCCTTCTGGTGTTACAACATATTTGTTTTTCAACATAAAGAAAGTAACCGTTCCGATAATCATGGCAATTGAAGCTGCTAAGAATCCCCATTTGAAAGCAAAAATATCTCTAACTCCTGTAACTTCATCTTTAACATCACCAACCCAAGGACAAATAAATTGACCTAAGAAAGCCCCGATGTTAATTCCCATATAGAAAATTGTGAAAGCAGAATCTAATTTATTTTTTTCTTGTTTTGGATACAAGCTTCCAACCATTGAAGAAATATTTGGTTTGAAAAATCCATTACCAAAAATGATAATAAACAAAGCAATCCACATAAATAATTTTGCACTTCCGATGCTAGAATCAAAAGTTGAAGCACTAATAAACAATAAGAATTGTCCAATTGCCATTAATGTTCCTCCTAACATAATACTGTATCTATTTCCAATATACTTATCAGAAATAAATCCTCCTAAAAGTGGCGTTAAATAACATAATGCCAAAAATCCACCATAAATAATGGCTGCATCTGCTTCTTTAATTAATAATGAATTAACCATGAACAATGTTAAGATTGCTCGCATTCCGTAGAAATTGAAACGCTCCCACATTTCAGTTCCAAATAAAACCCATAGTCCTTTTGGATGGCTTTGTTTTGCTGCTACTTCACTCATATAATTTGTTTTAGTTTATTGGTTATTATAATTTTTCTTTAATGAAATTCGTCATTTTAGTGTACAATTGTAAACGAGTTTTTCCGCCATAAATTCCGTGGTTTTTGTCAGGATAAATAGCCCAATCAAATTGTTTGTTGGCTTGTACTAATGCTTCCACCATTTTCATTGTATTTTGAACGTGAACGTTATCATCAGCCGTTCCATGTATCAATAAGAAGTTTCCTTTTAATTTACTTACGTGATTGATTGGCGAATTGTTATCGTAACCACTAGCGTTTTCTTGTGGAGTTTGCATGTAACGCTCTGTATAAATACTATCATAATATCTCCAAGAAGTTACTGGAGCTACTGCAATTGCCATTTTGAATACATCTGCACCTTGGAACAAACAGTTAGACGACATGAATCCGCCATAACTCCATCCAAAAATTCCAATTCTAGATGCGTCAACGTAGTTGTATTTTCCGATTACTTTAGCCGCATCAATTTGATCTTCAACTTCATATTTTCCTAATTCTTTTTGCGTACATTTTTTGAAAGCGGCACCTTTGAAACCTGTTCCTCTACCGTCTACACACGCTACGATATAGCCTTGTTGTGCCAACATTATAAACCAATAATCATCTGTACTGTTCCAAGCGTTATCTACTTGTTGCGAACCTGGACCAGAATATTGATACATGAAAACGGGATATTTTTTTGAAGCATCAAAATTTTTCGGTTTAATCATCCAAGCATTTAGCTGATGTCCTTTTTCAGTTGTTAAAACAAAAAATTCTTTTGAAGTTACATCGTATTTTGCCAACTTTTGCTCTACTGCTTCGTTAGAAACAATAGTTTTGATTATGGCTCCTGATTTTGAATCATTCAACGTATACATTGGTGCCGAAGTAGCGCTTGAATACGTATTGATGAAGAATTGGAAATTCGGGCTAAAAGTTGCCGAGTTTGTTCCTGTTTTTGATGATAATCTAACTTTTGATTTTCCATCAACCTTTATTGCATAAACATCTCTATTGATAGAACCATTTTCTACCGATTGATAATAAATCATTCCTGATTTTTCATCAAAACCGTAATAGTTTGTTACTTCCCATTTTCCAGAAGTAATTTGTTTTTTCAATTTACCTGATTTATCGTAGTGATAAATATGATTGAATCCGTCTTTTTCTGATGTCCAAATAAAACTATTGTCTTTTAAAAACGTTAAATTATCGGTAATATCAACATAAGCGGCATCTTTTTCGTTTAAAACGATTTTTGTTGTTCCAGCATTCGCGTCAACAAAATGCAAGTCTAAATTGTTTTGGTGACGGTTCATTACCTGAACACTTAAAATAGCAGCATCATTCGTCCATTTGATTCTTGGAATATAAAAATCTTTATAATCTCCTAAGTTGATTTTCTTAGTAGTTCCCGATTTTAAATCGAAAATATGTAACGAAACAATCGCGTTTTTTTCACCTGCTTTTGGATATTTGAAAACAGTTTGTGTTGGATATAATCCTTCGTTGTACATGTCCATTGAAAATTCTGGAACTTCCGTTTCATCAAATTTGATATAAGCAATTTTTGTCCCAGTTACATTCCAATCATACGCTTTTACGAAAGCAAATTCTTCTTCATAAACCCAATCCGTAATACCATTAATGATTTTATTTTTTTGGCCATCTTGCGTAATTTGAATTTTCACACCTGATGATAAATCATGAACATATAAGTTGTTTTCAAATGCGTAAGCAATTTTGGTTCCATCAGCGCTAAATGTTGGTTCTTGAATGGCATTTGTAGTAAAACTATTTACCGTTTTTGATGGAATATCGTAGATAAAATATTGCGCCGTAAAAGAATGACGAAAAATAGAATTGGAATTCGTTGCAATTAAAATCTTTTTTTCGTTTTTATCAAATGAATAGCTATCAATTGATTTTACTTCTAGATGATTTTTAGTATCAAAAAGTGTACTTACTTTTTCCAAAGTAGCAAAATCATACAAATCAATTTGATAACTTTTTGTGCTTCTATCGAAATTTAAGACTGTATATTGATTGGTGTTTTTCATGGCGTTTAAAGCATCCATTCCTTTTGTTCTAAAGGCACCACCCCAAATTTCTTCTAAAGTAATTTTTTGTTGAGCTACAACTGATAATGAGCTCACTACAAAAAGTAAAATCGCTAAACTGTATTTTTTCATAATTTTATGTTCTTAAAAAACCTCCAATTTTAGTGATTTTTTTACAATTAATGTAATTTTTGACCAATAATTTAAAAAAAAGAATCAAAATGCTTTTTGTATCTTTGTTTTAATTT
>CAZCIV010000131.1:6606-7189 GCA_964498595.1 uncultured Flavobacterium sp. | reverse complement strand
GCGAAACTTTATTAGCTGGAAAATCAGCTCGTACGGTAGTTCCTCAAAATCAAGACGAGGTGGAGATGATGGAAGAATTCCAATTAATCACTACAAAACCAGTTTTATACGTTTGTAACGTTGACGAAGCTTCAGCAGTAAATGGAAATAAATATGTTGACCAAGTTCGTGAATTAGTTAAAGATGAAAATGCAGAAGTAATCATTCTTTCAGTAGGAGCAGAAGCTGATATTACGGAATTAGAAAGCTACGAAGAGCGTCAAATGTTCTTACAAGACATGGGATTAACAGAGCCAGGTTCGGCAGTATTAATTCGTGCGGCTTACAAATTATTAAAATTACAAACTTATTTCACAGCTGGTGTTAAAGAAGTTCGCGCTTGGACTATTAACATTGGAGATACTGCGCCAAAAGCAGCTGGTGTAATTCATACTGATTTTGAAAAAGGATTCATTAGAGCTGAAGTTATTGCTTTTGACGATTATTCTAATTTTGGTTCGGAAGCTAAAGTAAAAGAAGCAGGGAAATTAAGAGTAGAAGGAAAAGAATACATTGTAAAAGATGGTGATGTAATGCATTTTAG
>CAZCIV010000131.1:0-6596 GCA_964498595.1 uncultured Flavobacterium sp. | reverse complement strand
ATATTAATATTTTTCATAAAAAAATATAAACACATTCATTTCGAATGTGTTTTTTTTATATTTTTAAGTAAATTTTAACAAATGAATGCTGCTCAAAAAAGTGTAATTGAAGATATTCATAAAATATCAAACTTACTTCCTGGAGTTATTATTATTAATGATGTAAGCCAAAATAAAGTGGCTTATATGTCGCAAAGAGGATTAGATATTTTAAGAGTTACTTTTGATGAATTGGATACTATTGGTAGCGATTATTTTTTTAAATATTTTAATGAAGAAGATGTAGCAGCATACTATCCAAAATATCTAGAATTAATGGAAAATAATAATCTTGATGATAAGATTACATTTTTTCAACAAGTACGTTCTGATGAAAACGATCCATGGGTTTGGTATTTATCAGTAACCAAAATTTTATTAAAAGAAAATGATTTGCCTAGTTTAAGTATCACTGTAACGCAACCTGTAACAGAATTGGCTAATATTACAAATAAACTTGACAAACTAATGGAAGAACATTTGTTTCTGAAGCAAAGTTTAGATAAATTATCTAGTTTAAGTAGTCGTGAAAAGCAGGTGTTACAGCTTTTAGCATTAGGAAAAAAGAACGAAGAAATATCTGCTGAGCTTTTTATTTCAATAAATACTGCTAAAACACATCGAAAAAAAATTAAAGAAAAGTTAAACGCTTATACCACAATTGAGCTTCATAAATATGCTAGTGCGTTTAATTTGATTTAATATCTTAAAATCATCACTTGTGGGTATTGTGATAACAGATTTTTTAATTTTAATTTACACAATTTATTTTTATAAATTTTAATATGAGAAGAATATATTTATTTCTACTAGTAAGTTTGATTTCTTTAAATTTTAAAGCCCAAACTAAAAATCCAACTTATGAAGAAACAGTTAATTATATAATACAAAATACTAAAGGGAGGGTTATGTATCCAGGTGACTTAGATTCGTATAGCAGAGTTGAAGGTTATCATTTAAACGATGTAAAAATTGAAAAAAACGGAAAAATTGAATTTGTCACAAATCAAAAAAATAAATCGTATGGTTATAATAACAATTTCAGCATCATCTTTAACATTTTCGATTTAGTAGAAAAAGTTGATTATCCTGATGGAATTAGAGCTTATAAATTCTTAGTACACTTTAATGGGTTAAATGTATCAAAGGGTTATGGTATTACGTATGCGACAGATGCTGATGCCCAAAAAGTTGCTAGAGCATTACGATATTTAAAAACATTATGTAAAAAAGATGATGATATTTTCAGCCAACCAACTGAGGTAGAAAAGAAATCAAATTTAACTAAGGAAGAAACTGTTGATTATATTAACAAAAAATTAAAGGAAACTAAATTTGAAAATAATAAAATCTCGTTGTCAGAAGACTGTATCATTAATTATGAATTGTATTCAAAGGATACGGATTTACCTTATGAAGTTTTTGATAAAATGCGAGTAAAGAAAAAATTTAACGATTACAGTGATGATTTTAATTATGGGAGTACTAATATTGGTAAAAATTCTAGCTTTAATATAAAAAATATTATCGATTTAACTTATTTAAAATAAAAAGATTATTTAAAAATTATTGTAAAAGTTAAACAAGGAAACGAAAGAACAAATATAAATGGTAAATATTCTTCTAGAGAGTGGGGACATGGGTATTATAATGCTTGGGGAACTTATGTAGACATGTATGAGTCAGTTTTTAAACAAGGTCAAAATGAAAAACAAGAAAGTATAAGTCAAGTAAATATATATATGCCAAATGAAGAAGCAAATTTTAATAGAATTAAAAAAGCCTTTGATAGATTGAAAGAATTATGTCAAGATGAAAAAGATCCTTTCGATGATTAATTATATAATTAAATATTTTCTAGCTTTAGTTTTTCTATGCATTTTATTCTCTTGTCAAGAAAAGAGAAAAGAAACTTTGAAAATTAATGAAAAAGTTGAGGTTGTTCAAAATTCAAAGTATTTATCACAAATCCAACTTTCAAGTTTTGTAACTCAAGTAAAATCGCAAGAGTTGGTAAATTCTATATTTGAATTACCTTTTAAAAATTTACAGTTCAATAAAGTAATTGCTTACGATTTTGATGGCGATGAAGAAAAATATCCAACAGTTATTGATAAAAAAACAAAACTATTTAATCCAGTTGTTTTAAGACAAAAAGAATTGAATAGTTTGCAAATAGAAAATGTGATTTCCTTTTTAACAAATAATAAAACTTATGGAGAAGGAACAGCAGCTTGTTTTGTACCACACTTAGCTTTAGTTTTTTATCAAAATGATAAATGTGTTTACGAAGTTGATGTGTGTTTAGATTGTAATTATTTGCAAGCTACAACAGAAATTCCTGCAACACTTTCAAAAAAAATGAAATTAGAAGACGGATACGATTATTATTTAAATGGTTTTAGTAAAACAGGAAAAATGGAAATCATCGATTTATGTAAAGAGTTAGGTTTAGATTATGCTAATTATAAATTATAGAATATGAAAAAGACATTACTCATAGTGATTTTTAACCTAATCACGCTTACTGTATTTTCTCAAAATAAATCTGGTTATGCAAAATCAGATTATTCAGATGGAAACATAAATATTTCAGACAGGGTACTATTAATTTCTGAATTACCTAGTTTAGATATCTTTACATTAGAAAATGAAAAGACTACACTTTTATTATTTGTAGAAGCAAAAAGAAAGCATAAAAGCAAACCTTTTGCTATTGTTTACACAAGCACTTTCTGTTCAAGTTGTATTCAAATATGTCAACAGCTTAAATCGGACAATATTTTGGCTAATTATGATGTTTTTTTGGTGCTTGGGTTAAAAGAAGGAGAAACAGAAAAATCGTTTTCTGTACGAGGCTTTTTTGAAAGTAAAAGTGTGCAGGAATTAAAAAAAGATTTTAATCTTGTTATCACAAATGAGGAAGCATTTAATAAGGCTTTTATAGCTAATAACATTCCGTTTTATGCCTTATTCGACAAAGAACAAAAACTGGTTTATGCTAAAATTCCGCAAAATGACGATGCCTCAAAAAACATTAAAGACGGTTTAAGTCTGATAGATAAGGGTTTGATGACAAGAGAAATGGTTTGGTTGGATTATAAAGAGCAACCAGCAACACCTAATTCATACGATGCTTATAATTTTTATTCTATAAAAGATTCTATTCCAGGGAGATTGATTTACACTACAGGTCGCAAATCTTATATCAATAAAATCTCATTGCTTAAAAAAAACAATGAGTTGCTATATGATGGTAATGAAACAATCAAGTACCTCGATAATAATAATATTCCGGAAACTGTAATTACATACAAAGAAGGAGCTATAGTAAAACCATATAAAACATATTATGGAAATGGTCAATTAAAAGTCGATAATCCTTTAAATGGTACTTATTATAAATATTTTGCTAATGGCTGGCTGGAAGTAAAGGCAACTGTAAAAAACGGGCAATTCGATGGTACTCGTTATGAATATTATCAACTTAAATCCAATGGAATAAAGGCTAAAATTGGATATAGCAATGGTGAACGCAACGGCGAATATGAAACTTATACTGCAAGTGGAAAAATAGAATCTAAAACTATATTACTCAACAAAAATGGCTTAGAAAAGTATGTAATTTATGATGGTGATGGAAAAGTTTCAGTCGAAAAATACGAAACTCCGGAGTATGAGAGCGAAGGTTTTCTTGAAGATGGATTGCAACTTATAAAGAAAAATTCTAAATATGGCTACATGAATACTAATGGCAATGTAGTTATCCCATTGGTTTATGACTATGCTGAGACATTTGAAAATGGTGTTGCAAAAGTAAAAAAAGATGGCAATTACTTTCATATAAATAAAAAAGGAAACAAAGTAGATTAATTCAAGTTTAACTTAAATGGTAATAAATGAAAAATTCTCAAAATTATTTTCTCTTATTGATTTTTGTATTTGCAATGTGTATCAATGCTGTAAATGCACAAAATAAAAAAACAGAAAAGTTTGAATGGACTGTTTTGTTATCCGACAACTATCAAATGACAATTTCAGATGATTTTGAAAGCATAAAATTCGGTTTGAATGATAAAAATGAACCAGAATTGAAGACAAAAAAAGTTACTGATGTAGCCAAAGAAGATCGTACTCGAAAAATGTATGTATCTAACTTTGAATATTTTAAGACTTTTTATGAAGAGAAAGGTTGTCTAAGCTTAATAATTCATACTTCCGAAGACAAAAATATAACAGCCAATAGCGCGGTGACAAAACCAACTTTACAAAACCAATTAATAAATGATGTTAGAGCAAATTTTAGCAATTTTATAAAAAATGTGGGAAATAAGATAACCATCATAAGTGATGTAAAACCTATAGTGATTAATGGTGTCAACTTGTTTTACATTATTTATAATGAAGAAAATTCAATTCTAAATAATGATAATTATACATGCACCTATTATTATTTATACGACAATGGTGTTTTAGTTGAACTCCAATTTTCATATTCCGATGAGAATAAAAAAAAATGGATAAAAATGCAAAAGGAAATATTAAAGAGTTTACATTAACGTCTTCCTAATAATAACAACAATTTAAATACACCTATAGTTTATATACATCTTCAAACATGATAAAGTCTATCTTAACTTCATTTTCCTGTTTCATCTCAGTTTCTATTTTCTCACAAGAAAATAGAAACATCAAATTGTTGAATGAACAACTTAGTAAGAAAATGAAAATAGAGGACGATATAGAACTTCAAATAATAGTTTTGGAGTGGGACATGTTAAAAACATTTAAAAAATCCGGTTATGTGATAACTTCGGACTATTAGCAGGATTAAATTTAAATAATACTTAAAAGATTTAAAAAAAATAAATGGTATTAACCAATAATTCTATAAAAATGAAAACAATTGTTATTGCAATACTTTTGATAGTATCTTTTACTAATGCAAATGCTCAAAACATAGAAGAGAGTTATGATATTGGTCATAAATATTTTCTTCAAAGCAAAATTGATTCAGCTTTATTTTATCTCACAAGATCCATAAAGTTGCAACAAGAAAAAAAAGCTAAACATTATGCTCCTCCCTATAAAGATGCAGGAATAATATTATTTAAAGCTGAAAAATATGACCATGCTTATGCTTTTTTGAATGTATATGAAGACTTGGCTAAAAATCAACAAGAAGATGTAGATTATGAGTATTGGTGGATAAAGGGATTTCTAGCTCAAAAAGTTGGATATGAAGCCGAAGATAAAGCAATTGAATATTATAATAAATCACTAAAATACAAGGAAGATAATTTACCTGTTCATATTAACTTATTAAACTTATATCTTCCAGAACAAGCAACAGGTTTTGGCTCTAAAGAAAAAACCTTCAACGCAGACAAAGCAGCTTTTCATTACAAACGGGCAAAAGAATTAGGTGACAAATCCATTGATGAAATTTCCTATTATACAAAACTAGCAACTGCCTACAAAAAAAAATACAATTATACTAAAGCAATCGAAGCTTACAATAAATTGGCAGAATTATCCCCTGATGACTTGAATATATTGATAGAAATTGCTAATATTTATATATATGATTTGAAAAATGATGAACAAGCTATAATTACGTTAAATAAAATACTTGTAAAAGACCCAAACAATGAAGAAGCAATTGTAAGAAAGGGATATCATTTATATAAAATACAGAATAAAATAGATGATGCCATTCTAATGCTTTCCAAAATTAAACCTAAATTAATGGATTTTGGAGAAATGGGATCAAAAGATGTATATAGCAATAGAGAGTATTGTTTGGCAAACTACTATTTAACTTATATTTATGTTAATCAGAAAGATAAATCAAAAGCTGAAGAAACATTACAAAAAATGCCCAAGTATTTTGGTTTTAAGTATGATAATTTAGTTAATGAATATAATAATTTAGTTGATATTGTGGATAAAATGTAAATAATAGCAAAGAGTTAGGTTTAGATTATAAAAATTATAAATAAAAATTGTAAAACAAATGAAAAGTATTAATAAGATAACATGTACACTAATAGCAATATTAAGTTTTGTAACCGTGCATGCACAAACAAATCCTAAACTCTTTACTGTAAATATAGACCCTGCTATTCTTGAATTTGCTGGGCCCAGTATTAGTATGGGAGGAAACAGAATTAATGAGGATGAATACTTTTTTATCAATACAATGCAAAAAGAGTATCTCAGCATAACTGATACAGAAGAAGCTTATGAAGAAATAATAAAATCTTATGTTGAGGTAGCCAAGTCTCTTGAAGAAGATGGATTTAAAATAATAACCAATAAAGAAAAAATAGTAGGTAAAATTACGTATTATCATTTAGGAGGAGTTGATGGAAAATATGTTCAGGAGGTTTTTTTCAAAAAAATGGGTAACGGAAAGACAATAGTTATCAATTTGAAGTTTGATATTAAACTTTTTGATAAATACCGAGGAATTGGTGAAAAAGCGATTCTTTCTGTGAAATACAATAAAAAATAAAGTAAAAACGTATCTTATTTGATATATAATAATATAAGAT
>CAZCIV010000130.1:0-7230 GCA_964498595.1 uncultured Flavobacterium sp. | reverse complement strand
CAATAAAAGATTAGGATAAATATTATCTGTTTTAGTAGTAAAAAAATATGCAAATGCAACACTAGGAATAATGATTGGTTTAAAAATTAAAGCAATATCTATATCTTTTTCAATTCTAAAAAAATAAAGATATAACACATACGATATCACATACACATATAAAGCTGCACTAGATCTACTATCTATATTTTGATGCTTACTAGCTATTTGTTTTACCATAAATTTTAAATTTAGTTCTATAAATAAAATAACTTATATAACAAAAAAAGGAAAGCTCTTGAGTTATAACATTTATCATTCTTAAAGCTAATAAATCTGGTATTTTTTTAGAAAAAACATAAAACAAGTCTGAGAGCAAAAAACAACCAACCATAAAACCTGTATACAAAATAGTTCTATTATTGTAATTAATTAGCATCACAAACGCTAAAATACCCATAAACAACAATAAAACAGCAAAAACAGAATAGACCAAAAACTCTAAACTATTTTCTTGAATCATCAATAGTACATTTATAAATAAATACACTAAAAGCATCACTATTATATAAAAAGAAAAAGTATTTAACTTTATTTTTTTCTTTTTTAAATAATAATATAAGTCTTGAGCTATGTAATATAAAATAAAAAAATAAGGGATTAACAAAAAAACAAGACCTATAATGTTAAAATCTTCTTTGCTTATAAGATGCAAAATTTCACCTATAAAAAAAGACAAAACAGAAAAGGAAAACAGATAATCAATCTTTCCTCTAACAGAAATATAGTAATAATAGTAAATAGAAGGAATTATTATTGGCTTACTAAATAATTCCAAATTATCACTTCTAATAAAAATTGCAATTACATATAAAGTAAACGAAGTAAAATAAAGTATTAATGCCGAATTTGATTTAACCATTTATCATTGTTTTGAAGTCCAATTCTGTTATTATTTTGATTTTTAGTTGATTAGCTTTTTCTAACTTTGACGGCCCCATATTATCCCCTGCAATTACATAATCAGTTTTTGATGATATAGAACTTCCCACCTTTCCACCATTATCTTCAATCGCTTTCTTAAGCTCATCACGCGAATAAATTTCAAAAACTCCTGAAACTACAAAGGTTTTGTCTTTTAATTTTTCAGACAACAAAGCATCATCTTCGCTTGATTCCAATTGAACTCCAAAGTGTTTAAGCTTATCAATAATACGAATATTTTCTTGATTTTCAAAGAATTGAACGACACTCTGTGCTATTTTATCGCCAATCTCATCTACTAAAATCAAATCCATGATAGTTGCTTGTGCAATTGCATCAATAGATTTATAATGTTTGGCTAGTTTCTTCGCAACCGTTTCACCTACATATCGAATTCCTAAAGCATACAAAACACGTTCAAAAGGAATGGTTTTCGATTTTTCTATTCCGTTAATCAAATTATCAGCTGATTTTTCAGCCATTCGTTCTAACGGAATGATTTGCTCCTTTTTCAATTCATACAAATCAGCATAATTAGTAACTAAACCAGCATTGAATAACAGAGCAACAGTTTCTCCGCCCAATCCATCAATATTCATGGCTTTTCGGGTAATAAAATGTTGAATCCTTCCAATAATCTGCGGAGGGCAACCATAGAAATTTGGACAAAAATGATTCGCTTCACCTTCACTTCTAACTAATTCTGTTTGACATTCTGGACAATGCGTGATGTATTTTGTTGGTTCGGATTGATTTCCTCTTTTAGCAACAGCAATAATTTTCGGAATAATTTCGCCTCCTTTTTCTACAAAAACTTCATCACCAATTCGGATATCTAATTTTTCTATTTGGTCAGCATTGTGCAATGAAGCACGTTTTACAATTGTTCCCGCTAATTGTACAGGTTCTAAGTTCGCAACTGGAGTAATTGCACCTGTTCGCCCAACTTGGTACGAAATCGAGTTTAATTTCGTAGTTACTTGTTCGGCTTTAAACTTATACGCCATTGCCCAACGCGGAGATTTTGCCGTGTAACCTAATTCCTCTTGATGTTGCAAATTATTGACTTTGATTACCACACCATCCGTTTCGTAAGGCAAATCGTGACGGTGTTTGTCCCAATAATTAATGTATTCGAAAACTTCGTTTAGATTCTTAGCTAATTTAGATTGCGTTGGCACTTTAAATCCCCAATCTCTTGCCTTTTGCAACCCTTCAAATTGGGTATTAAATGGTAAGTTATTTCCAATTACGAAGTACAACAAACAATCTAAAGGACGTTTGGCCACTTCAGCACTATCTTGTAATTTTAAACTTCCTGAAGCGGTATTTCTTGGATTAGAATAAGGAGTTTCACCAATTTCGATTAATTCTTGATTCATTTTTTCAAATCCAGCAAACGGAAGAATGATTTCTCCACGAATATCAAATCTTTCAGGGAAATCACCTTTCAAATGAATAGGAACTGCTTTTATCGTTTTGATATTATTAGTGACATCATCGCCTTGAAAACCATCGCCACGTGTAACTGCACGAACTAAACGACCACTTTCATAGGAAATACTAATTGAAGCTCCATCGTATTTTAATTCGCAAGTATACTCTAAAGGAACATCGCCTAAAACCTTTTGAATTCGGGTTTCCCAATCTTGTAAATCTTCAATGGAATAGGAATTGTCTAACGAATACATGCGATATTCATGCTTCACTGTTTCAAAATTCTTTGTAACCATTCCTCCTACTCGTTGCGTAGGCGAATTTTCATCAAAAAAATCAGGATGTTGTGCTTCTAAATCTTGTAATTGTTTTAGCTTTTGATCAAATTCAAAATCAGATATGGTAGGTTTATCTAAAACATAATAATTGTAATTATGCTGATTTAATTCGTCTCTTAAATTCTTAATAGTATCTAAAACGCTCATATTTACTGATTGATTAAGCTGTCTAATTTGGTAAATAATTCTCCTTTACTGATGATTCCGCCTTGCTTAATAATTTCAAACAATGATTCATTTCTGTTTTCTGATAAATCTTTCTTTCCTCTCGTGATTTCTACATCATCGGAAAACAAATTTTCAGATAACCAGTGAATTCCATCAGCAGAAACAAAGTCAATTTGTGGATTATTAGTTTTAATTACAAAAGAAAAAACTGCATTTTGCATGCATTTAAAAAGAAAAATGTAGTTTTTAGAAAAATGATCAATGTGCGTAACATTCGTCAGAGCTTTTTCCCAAATCATATCAGAAAAAACGTCAATTTCTTGTTCGGCAATATGAGGACGATTTTTTTTAATATCATCCCACTCGATTTTATCAATAGATTGTGTTGCCAAAAAATTAATAAATTCTGGATGTAATTCTTCTAATTGTTCTTTAGTTAATCTTGCGTATTTCATAAAGTAAAGATAAAAAAAAAGCCCCGATAAAATCGGAGCTAATTTATATTTTAAGAAAAATTATGCTTTTTCACCTACGATTTCGTATGGTAACTCAACGATAACATCTCTATGTAATCTAACTGATGCAGTATATTTACCTACACGTTTTACAACACCGCTAGTAATGAATTTTTTCTCAATTGAATGACCGTTAGCTTCTAATGCTTCCACAATGTTAGCACTAGTAACTGAACCAAACAATTTATCACCACCTGCTTTAGCAGTAATTTTAATTTCTAAAGCTTTTAAAGCTTCTGCTAAAGATTTTGCATCTGCTACTAATTTAGCTTCTTTATGCGCTTTTTGCTTTAAGTTTTCAGCTAAAACTTTTTTAGCAGATGGAGTTGCTAAAATTGCAAATCCTTGAGGAATTAAATAGTTACGACCGTATCCGTTTTTCACAGTTACTACGTCATCTTTAAATCCTAAATTTTGAACGTCTTGTTTTAAGATAAGTTCCATGTTGTTGTCCTTTTAATTAGAAGTTAGCTCACCTACGGCGAAGCAACAACTATTTGTTAATTATTATTTTAATAAATCGGCCACGTATGGCATTAAAGCTAAGTGACGAGCTCTTTTAACAGCTACAGAAACTTTTCTTTGGTATTTTAATGAAGTACCTGTTAAACGTCTTGGTAAAATTTTACCTTGCTCGTTAACGAATTTCAATAAAAAGTCTGCGTCTTTGTAATCGATATATTTTATACCTGATTTTTTGAAACGACAGTATTTTTTAGTTTTGTTTGTATCTATGTTCAAAGGCGTAAGATATCTGATATCTCCGTCTTTTTTCCCTTTTGCAGATTGCTCTAATGTAGACATGATTAGTTTGTTTTAGATTTTAATTTTGCTCTTCTTCTTTCTGCCCAAGAAATTGCATGTTTGTCTAAAGACACAGTTAAGAAACGCATTACACGCTCGTCACGACGGAATTCAGTTTCAAATGCTGCAATAATATTAGCAGGTGCTTTGAATTCGAATAAGTGATAAAAACCACTTTTTTTATTTTGAATTTCGTAAGCTAATTTTTTTAAGCCCCAATCTTCTTTCGATACCATCTCAGCCCCTTTAGAAGTAAGAAAATCTTCAAACTTGCTTACTGTTTCCTTTATCTGTTGTTCAGATAAAACGGGATTCAAGATGAAAACAGTTTCATAATGATTCATAATCTTTATATTTATTGTTATAAAATTGGGTGCAAAAATAATACTTTTATTTGAAATAACAAGTATAACACATTATTAATTTTTATTAAAAAAACTTGTGTATTTGTAATAATTGTTCTACTTTTAACAAACTATAAAAAATATATGCCCATGAAGTTGAATTGTATCGTTGTAGATGATAGTGCTATTCAAAGAATTACCATCACAAAATTAGTTAACGAATCAACATTATTAAACTTAGTAGGAGATTTTGCCAATGCTCTTGAGGCAAAGAATTGTATCAATAACAATACAATCGACCTTATATTCCTTGATATTGAAATGCCGTTAATAAACGGTTTCGACTTATTAGACGGACTAAAAACTAAACCACAAATTATATTCATTACCTCAAAGGCAGATTACGCTGTTAAAGCTTTTGATTATGAAGCAACTGATTTCCTTCAAAAACCAATTTCTAAAGAACGTTTCAATAAAGCGGTAAAAAAAGCTACTGAACTTCACGCATTACGTTACGAAAATCATGAAGAACATGGCGACAGCATAGTTATTAAAAGTAATTTAAAAAAACTTAAAGTATATCTTTCTAAAATTAAATGGATTGAAGCTTATGGCGATTACATTAAAGTGGTTACCGATGATGAAAGTCATTTAGTATTATCAACTATGAAAGGTTTTGAAAAAGAGCTTCCAGAAGGTAAATTTATACGTGTACACAAATCGTACATTATTAATTTAGACCGAGTGGAGAAATTCAATAGTAAGTTTGCTGAAATTGGAAACACTAAAATACCATTAAGTCGTAACAAGAAAGAAGAAATTGTAAAAGCTATCGAAAACGCTTAATACACATCGACATCAACTTTTACCTTAATAGCACGATATTGTGGAACTGCTTCAAAACTCATGAGCACTTTCGCAATATTTTTTTTGGTATTGCCCAAATGCTTCTGAACCGGAATTTTAACCATAATCGTTCGAATATATTCATTTCGAATTCTATTAATGGCTGGTTCTTCTGGCCCCAAAACGGGCATATCTAAATTTTGAGACAACACATTATAAATCCACATAGAACCTTCTTTCAGTTTATCAAAATCACGATGTTTTAAAGTCATTTTTATCAATCGGAAAAACGGCGGATATTTGAAATTCTGGCGTTCGTAGATTTGCTCCTTATACATTCCTATATAATCATTACCCAAAACTTGTTGGATAGTGTTGTGATATGGATTATACGTTTGAATAACCACTTTACCTTTCTTCTCGGAACGACCTGCCCTACCCGAAACTTGCATCATCATTTGATACGCTCTTTCGTAGGCTCTGAAATTAGGTTGGTTCAATAAATTATCAGCGTTTAAAATCCCAACTAATGTTACATTATCAAAATCTAAACCTTTGGCTAACATTTGCGTTCCTACCAAAACATCAATTTCTCTATTTTTGAAGGAATCGATAATTTTTTCGAAGCCAAATTTTCCTCGAGTGGTATCTTGATCCATTCTTCCTATATTTTTCTCTGGAAAAAGGGTTTTCAATTCCATTTCAATTTGCTCAGTTCCAAAACCTTTTGTAGTTAAATCAACTGATTGACAACTATGACAATGCGAAGGATTTGCAATCGAATGACCACAATAATGACAACGCAATTGGTTTTTGAATTTGTAATAGGTCAAACTTACATCGCAACTTGGACAATGCGGTACATGACCACACGTCATACATTCCACATAAGGTGAAAATCCTCTACGATTTTGAAACAAAATAACTTGTTCGCCTTTCGATAACGTTTCCGTAATTTCCTCCAATAATTCATCAGAAAAATGTCCTGACATTTTCTTTCTGAAGTATTTATCTTTTAAATCGACCAATTGAATTTCAGGCAATACTACATTTCCATAGCGCACTTTCAATTCGGTTAAACCGTATTTTTTAGTTTGTACGTTATAATACGTTTCCAAAGATGGAGTTGCGCTTCCTAATATTACTTTTGCGCCATGTTGCTTGGCTAAAACTATAGCTGCATCACGTGCATGATATCGTGGTGCAGGATCTTGTTGCTTGAAGGTTTGTTCATGTTCTTCATCTACAATTATACATCCTAAATTAGAAAACGGAAGAAACAAAGCGCTGCGAACCCCAATAACCACTTTTGCTTTAGGAGAATTTTCTAAAACTTGATTCCAAACTTCTATCCGTTCGTTATTAGTATATTTCGAATGAAAAACAGCAACTTCATTTCCGAAATAAGCCGTTAATCGCTGAACTAATTGAGTTGTCAGAGCAATTTCTGGCAACAGAAACAACACTTGTTTTCCTACCTTAATATATTGTTCTAAAAGTTTGATGTAAATTTCGGTTTTACCTGAAGCCGTAACCCCATGTAATAAATTCACATCAAAGGTTTTGAAATTTTCTTTGATACTATCAAATGCTACTTGTTGAGCTTCACTTAACGTGAATTGATTATCATCATCTTTATCAAAAGTTACTCTATCTTGGGCGATGTAATATTCTTCGAAAATGGTTTTGTCTACTAAAGATTTTACAACAGCCGAAGTACTTCCGGATGTTTCAATTAGTTTTTTTACAGAAATTGGTGTTTTTTCACGAGCTTGTAATTGGAAATAATGTAGAACCAATTCGCGTTGCTTTTTG
>CAZCIV010000129.1:0-7246 GCA_964498595.1 uncultured Flavobacterium sp. | reverse complement strand
GACCAATTTGAAGAAGCAAAATTGAGTTTCAAACAGTTTTTAAATTCGACTGAAGCTTCAAATACGCCTGAGTTTGCTAATGCAAATTACAACTTAGCGTATTCGTATTTCAAGTTGAAAGAATATGAAAATGCGATTCAATATTACGATGCTTACACCAAATCTTCTAAAGATGATAGAGTTCGTTTAACGGATGCGTATTTACGTTTGGGCGATTGTAATTTCATGGCAGCAAAATATTGGCCAGCAATGGATGCGTACAACAAAGCTATCGATATGAAAAGTGTTGATGCTGATTACGCAGCTTTCCAAAAAGGAATTAGCTACGGATTTGTAAACAAACCAGAGCGTAAAATTGAAGATTTAGAGAAATTCTCAAAAACGTTTCCTAATTCGCAATATGCGGATGATGCTTTGTATGAATTAGGAAATACTTACGTGAATCAAAACCAAAATGAAAAAGGAATTACAACTTACGATAGATTAATCAATGGATACAAATCGAGTTCCTATGTAGCAAAAGCCATTTTAAAACAAGGTTTGATTTATTACAACGGAAATAAAGAAGATTTAGCTTTAACAAAGTTCAAAAAAGTAGTAGCAGAATATCCAAATTCACCTGAATCTATTGAAGCCGTTTCAACAGCGCGTTTGATTTATGTGGACAAAGGGCAAGTAGATGAATATGCGGCTTGGGTAAAAACCTTATCGTTTGTAGAAGTTTCTGATGCTGATTTAGATAATGATACTTACGAATCAGCTGAAAAACAATATTTACAAAACAATACGAAACAAGCGATTTCAGGATTCTCAAGTTACGTAAGCAAATTTCCAAATGGATTACATGCGTTGAAAGCGAATTTCTACTTAGCGCAATTGTATTTTGCTGATAATTTAGAAGCAAATTCCGTGAAACATTATGAATTTGTTGTGGCTAAACCAAGAAATGAATTCACGGAGCAAGCTTTAGCGCGTTTGTGCCAAGTACACTTGAAAGCTAAAAATTATGACAGTGCTATTCCAGTTTTAAAACGTTTAGAAACCGAAGCTGATTTTCCACAAAATATAACGTATGCGCAATCTAATTTAATGAAATCGTACTACGAAAAACAAGATTTCACTAATGCCGTTATTTATGCCGATAAAGTGTTGAAAAACGACAAAATCGACGATAGAATTAAAAGTGATGCTCAAATTATAGTTGCGCGTTCGGCTATCAAAACGAATGATGAAGCTAAAGCGAAAGAAGCGTATGCTAAATTGCAAAAAATCGCAAAAGGAGAATTAGCAGCCGAAGCTTTGTATTACGATGCGTATTTCAAAAACAAAGAAGGCAAGTTTGAACCTTCGAATGTTGTGGTACAAAAAATTGCTAAAGATTACTCTGGATATAAATATTTTGGAGCGAAGAGTTTGGTAATTATGGCGAAAAACTTCTACGGATTAAAAGATAGTTTCCAAGCGACTTACATTTTAGAAAGTGTAATTGAAAACTTCAAAGAATATACAGATGTAATCGAAGAAGCTCAAAAAGAATTGGATTTTATCAAAGGAGAAGAAGCAAAACGTAATTCATCAATCACAAACTAATAAAATAAGATAATTGTCATACTGAATTCGTTTCAGTATCTAGCATCTCATTTAAAAATATAGAACATGAAGAAATTAAATATAATCGCCTTAGTTTTAGTTGTATTCGGAATCCAATTTTCTTTTGCTCAAGTAAAAGATGAAAACATTGGTTCGGAAGTGGTAAATATTGTGAAACCTTATACACCAACTATTTCAGATGCTTTCAAAGTCAAAGAAACGCCTGTTTTAGAAGATGAAGAAGAGCAAAAAAAGGAACCAATTCAATACAATATTTTTTCGTTTCCTGTAGCATCAACATTTACGCCAGCAAAAGGAAAAGCCGCAGGAGTGGATAAAACCGAAAAAGAAAAATTATACAACAATTACGCTACTTTAGGTTTTGGAAATTATCCAACTATCAATGCGGAATTGTTCATTACGCAAAACTTAAGCAGAAGTAATTATGTAGGCGGAATGTTGCGTCATTTGTCATCTCAAGGCGGAATTAAAGATTTGGTTTTAGACGATAAATTCTATAATACCAGTTTAGATGTAACGTACGGAGTTCGTGAGCGTGACATGAGTTGGAATGTAGATTTAGGTGTGAAAAATCAAATATACAATTGGTACGGTTTACCAACAGAAACCATTTTCTTCGATGACGCTACAATTGCTGGAATCGATTCAAAACAAACGTATAATACAATTGCACTTGGTGGAAAAATGAGTTTTAAAGATAGTTTCTTCAAAGATGCGAGCATGCAATTCAAACGTTTTTCAGATGGATTGGATTCGGGTGAAAATCGCTTTTTCATCAAACCTAATTTTAGTTTTGATGTGATGAATCAAAAAGTAAAAGCAGATTTCGTTGTGGATTATGTAGGTGGAAGTTTTGACAGAATGTACGATGTTGATTCGGAATTAAAATATAGCACGATTATCGCAGGAACAAGACCAAGTATTTTATATCAAAAAGATGATTTATCGGTTCAAATTGGAGCTGGAGTATATTATGCAACTGCAAAAATCAACGGAGAAAGCGATGGAAAAATCTTTGTTTATCCAAATATTAAAGCGTCATACAAATTAGTAGGTGATATTTTAGTGGCTTACGCTGGAGCAGAAGGTGATTTAGAGCAAAATTCGTATGCTGATTTCGTGGATCAAAATCCGTTTGTGTCACCAACAATGTTCATTGCACCAACCGATAATAAGTATGATTTATATGTTGGGATGAAAGGGAAATTAGCCAATTCAGTGGCATTCAATGTTAGAGTTTCAAATAAAAATCAAGCAGATAGAGCTTTGTTTGTAAGTAATAGTTTTGATGGAACAGGAACAAATACAAATGGTTATGCTTATGGAAATTCATTTGGAGTAGTGTATGACGATTTAAACACGCTAAGTATTTTCGGAGAATTGAAAGCCGATTTCTCTAAAAACGTAACTTTCGGAATCAACGGAACCTACAATAATTATTCAACTGACACTCAAGCGGAAGCATGGAATTTACCACAATTGAAAATTGGTTCAACCATAGATTTTGATATCAACGAAAAATGGTATGCTGGTGCAAATGTATTTTTTGTAGGCGAAAGAAAAGATATTGTAACGATACAAGATGATATCCTAGTTTTTCCAGCGACTTTTTCACAACAAGTGGTAACTTTAGAAAGCTATTTCGATTTGAATGCACACATAGGCTACAAATACAACGCAAGATTAACCGCTTTCTTAAAAGGAAACAACTTAGCCAATCAACAATACAACCGTTGGGCAAATTTCCCAGTTCAAGGAATTCAGGTGTTGTTAGGGGCAAATTATAAGTTCGATTTCTAAAACACTTAACCACAAAGCTCACAAAGGTTTACACAAGGTTCACTAATAGTTTTTGTGCCCTTAGCGCTTTCTTAGTGCCCTTTGTGGTTAAACATTCACCATGACATTCAAACAAAAAATAAAATCCCATTACCAAAACCTATTATCGGAGAAAATAAACGAATTACGTTTTATGATTTCCGATTTGGCTCAAGATGCGCAAAACGATGCGAAAGGTTCGGCTGGCGATAAGCACGAAACCGCTTTGTCTATGATGCATTTAGAGCAAGAAAAACTCAATCAAAAATTAGCAGAAATTATCGAACAAAAAAATGTTGTGGATAAGATTGATGCTGATGCAATTCATGCCAAAGTAGCTCTTGGAAGTTTAGTTCAAACTAATGAAATGCTATTTTATATCAGTGCAGCTTTACCTAAAATTCAACTCGAAAATAAAATGATTATTGCAGTTTCACCACAATCGCCATTAGGAAGTCAGCTACTGGGAAAAAGTGTCGGGGATGAGGTTGAAATCAACAAAAATCGATTCCAAATTAAATCCATCGAATAAAACAAAACCACTCACTTGAGTGGTTTTTTTATGATTTGTAACCAAAACAAGCATAAAACAATATTTCTGATTTAAAATATGATTAAAAAATCAATTTTTAGTTTTAAATTATAACTAAAATTAGTTTTAAGGTTTATTATTTAAACTTATATATTCAATTTTGCTTCATCAAACTAAGTGAATTAATTCTTTCATTTAAATAATTAAACATTTCAACGATTAAACTAAAAAAGTTATGTGCGGAATATTAGCCATTATAGGAAAAGGAAAAGAAGAAGCTTTAGTGCAGCAATTGTCTAAAAGAATGAGTCATCGTGGTCCAGACGAAAGTGATATTCATGTTACGGAGAAAGGTCACATTTTGGCGCACGAGCGTTTGTCAATTGTCGATTTACACACAGGAAAACAACCCATTCAAGGAACTGATTCGGCTTGGATGGTGCATAATGGCGAAATATACAATCACAAAAAATTAAGAGAAACGACTTTAAAACATCACACGTTTAGAACTACATCAGATTCAGAAGTTATAGTGCATTTGTATGAAGAATTTGGTTACGATTTCTGCGATATGTTAGATGGAATTTTCGCTCTAGTCGTTATCGATGGCGATGATTATATCGTAGCTCGCGACCCACTTGGAGTAAAGCCTTTGTATTACGGAATGGATGAAAGAGGTCGTTTGTATTTTGCTTCCGAAATGAAAGCGATTACCGACCAATGTAAGTCGTTCTCAACCTTTCCTCCAGGGCATTACTACACTGAAAAAACAGGTTTCGTAAAATATTACAAACCAGAATGGGAAGCGCACGAAAAAGCAGTAGAAAAATTAGATTTACAAGCTTTAAACAAAACATTAACCCAAGCTGTTGAAAAACGTTTAATGTGCGATGTGCCATTTGGAGTTTTACTTTCTGGAGGATTGGATTCGTCGTTAATTGCATCCATCACTTCAAGATTGTTAGAAGGAAGCGGACAAGAATTGCATTCGTTTTCTATCGGATTAGATGCTTCGGCTCCAGATTTAGTTGCGGCAAAAAAAGTGGCAGATTTCATTGGAACAACGCATCATGAAATTCATTTCACTGTCGAACAAGGAATAGAGATTTTAGATAAATTGATTTGGCATTTGGAAACGTATGATGTAACATCAATTCGTGCGAGCACACCAATGTACTTCTTATCAAAAGCAATTACAGATAAAGGAATCAAAATGGTGTTGTCAGGCGAAGGTGCTGATGAAATTTTCGGTGGTTATTTGTACTTTAGAAATGCGCCATCGGTATTAGATTTCCAAAAAGAAACCATCGAGCGTGTCCAAAAGTTATTTACAGCCGATTTACTTCGCGCGGATAAATCAACTATGGCACACGGTTTAGAAGCAAGAGTTCCGTTTTTGGATAAAGCATTTTTGGATTTAGCAATCAAGATTCAACCTGAAGAGAAAATGCCAAAAACTTATGATGGAATTGAAAAATATATTTTACGAAAAGCATTCGATACACCCGAAAAACCCTTTTTACCCGAAGAGATTTTGTGGAGACAGAAAGAACAGTTTTCTGATGGCGTAGGTTACAACTGGATTGATACTTTAATCGAGTATTGTTCAAGTCAAGTAACGGATGAAGAATTTGAAAATGCAAAACTGTTCTTTCCTTATAACACGCCAGTTACAAAAGAAGCGTTTTATTACAGAAGGATATTTCACAAGCATTTTCCACAAGAAAGTGCGGCACAAACGGTTCGCAAATGGATTCCAAAATGGCAAGAAAACCAAGATCCAAGCGGAAGAGCAAATGCTGCTCACGTAAAAGCGGATGTATCAATTGCTGTAGAAAAAGAAGTGGTTTAGTATTTTTTATTAGGTTTGTTGTTTTGAAAGACCTCTTTAATTGCGTTTTAAAGAGGTTTTTTTTATTTCTTCTGTTTTGAGGAAATTAAAAAATCATCAAAAATTAAAAATAAGGCGATTTTTATTCGATTTAAGACACTTTTGTTTAAAATTAACAAATGTTAATAACTTAACCATGAGTTGCTATGGTTTTTATTTCTTCTTTTTATCTAATTACCTATATTTGTTGATATTAAAAATACTTTATTTAGCACAAATATTATGAGTGAAGAAAATAAAAAAGGTAGTTATTCGGCCGACAGTATTCAGGCATTAGAAGGAATGGAGCACGTAAGAATGCGTCCTTCCATGTATATTGGAGATACTGGAGTTCGTGGATTACACCATTTAGTTTATGAAGTTGTTGATAACTCAATCGATGAGGCTTTAGCCGGGCATTGTGATACGATTTATGTAGCCATTAATGAAGATAATTCTATTTCTGTTGAAGATAATGGACGTGGAATTCCAGTAGATATTCACAAAAAAGAAGGCGTTTCGGCTCTTGAAGTTGTAATGACTAAAATTGGAGCAGGAGGTAAGTTTGACAAAGATTCTTACAAGGTTTCTGGAGGTCTTCATGGAGTTGGGGTATCGTGTGTTAACGCGCTTTCTGATCACTTAAGAGCTACTGTTCATAGAGAAGGTAAAATATACGAACAAGAATATGAAAGAGGAAAAGCGCTTTATCCTGTAAAGCAAATTGGAACTACAGATAAGAGAGGAACAGTAGTTACTTTTAAACCTGATGGAACAATTTTTACGCAAACTTTAGAGTATTCTTACGATACTTTAGCGGCTCGTTTACGTGAACTTTCTTTCTTAAATAAAGGAATTACTATTACGTTAACAGATAAACGTGATATCGATGACAAAGGACAACCAAGAACTGAAACGTTCCATTCAAAAGAAGGTTTAAAAGAATTCGTTAAGTTTTTAGATGGAAACCGTGTGCCAATTATTGGTCACGTAATTTCAATGGAAAACGAAAAAGGCGAAATTCCAGTTGAGGTAGCTTTGATTTATAATGAAAGTTATACAGAGAATATTTTTTCTTATGTAAATAATATCAATACACACGAAGGAGGAACGCACTTGCAAGGTTTCCGTATGGGATTAACGCGTACGTTGAAAAAATATGCAGATGCTTCTGGATTGTTAGATAAATTGAAATTCGAAATTTCGGGAGACGACTTCCGTGAAGGTTTGACTGCGATTATTTCGGTGAAAGTGGCGGAACCTCAATTCGAAGGCCAAACAAAAACCAAATTGGGAAATAGAGAAGTAGTTTCTCCAGTTTCACAAGCGGTGGCTGAAATGCTTGAAAATTATTTGGAAGAGAATCCAAACGATGCAAAAATTATTGTTCAAAAAGTAATTTTAGCAGCTCAAGC
>CAZCIV010000128.1:0-7262 GCA_964498595.1 uncultured Flavobacterium sp. | reverse complement strand
AACACGAAACCTTCCTCTAAAGAACCCAATTGTTTCTTTAGCGAAGTAGGCAGCATCAGCCTTCCTTTGGCATCCACTTTACACTCGTATGTTCCGATTAATGTTTTCAACTTTTCTTTTCGATTAGAATATGGACAAATTTAAAAAAATTTTACCACTTTTTACCACAAACCACCACTTTGTTAATAAGTTTTTGGATTTTAAAACTCGATATTCCACTTTTAACAAAGTAATATTTGCAAAATCAATATTTGAGAAGCGTTTTTACTAAAAAAACAAATGATACCTTTTCCCCTTTTTCAAATGAAAAAGCCACAAAATTGTTGATAACTAACATTTTACAAGCCATAAAAGCTTAAAAACAACTCTGTTAAATTTTTCTTTTCATTCTTTAATAAAATAGTATATTTGTCAATCATTAGAACTAATACCTTAAGTGGATTTTATGTTAAAAAAAGAAAAAAAATACACCTATTTTGAAGCAGGCGAAGGAACCCCAATAATCATTCTTCATGGTTTAATGGGTGGCTTAAGTAATTTTGATGGTGTAGCTAATTTTTTTCCTCCCAAAGGATACAAAGTGGTGATTCCAGAATTACCTATTTACACACAAAACATCTTAAAAACTAACGTTAAAGCCTTTTCAAAATTTGTTAAAGATTTTGTTGTTTTTAAAGGATTTGACAAAGTGATTTTACTTGGTAATTCGCTTGGAGGTCATATCGGATTGTATTTTACCAAAATGTATCCTGAATTAGTAAAAGCTCTAGTAATCACTGGAAGTTCTGGATTATATGAAAGTGGAATGGGCGAAAGTTATCCAAAACGAGGTGATTACGAATACATTAAAAAGAAAGCCGAAGATGTATTTTACGATCCTGCAATTGCAACCAAGGAAATTGTTGATGAAGTTTTCGCAACGGTTAATGATAGAATTAAATTGATTAAAACATTAACAATCGCTAAGAGCGCTATTCGTCATAACATGGCAAAAGATTTACCAAAAATGGCTACTCCAACTTGTATTATTTGGGGAAGAAATGACAAAGTAACTCCTCCAAATGTTGCCGAAGAATTTGATAAATTATTACCCAATTCAGAATTATTTTGGATAGAAAAATGCGGACATGCAGCCATGATGGAGCATCCAGACCAATTCAATGAAATTTTATATCATTGGTTACAAAAGAATAACATATAATGGTTCCCCTCTTTTGGGGAATTTTATTTTATAGCATATGAAAATTAACACCGCCGAATTTATTGTCAGCAATTCAGAAGTAGATAAATGTCCGAAAGAACGTTTACCAGAATACGCTTTTATTGGTCGATCTAATGTTGGAAAGTCTTCCTTAATCAACATGTTGACCAACCATAAAAATTTGGCCAAAACCTCATCAAAACCAGGTAAAACTCAGTTAATCAATCACTTTAAAATTAACAACAATTGGTTTTTAGTAGATTTACCAGGCTATGGCTATGCTAGAGTTTCTAAAAAAACGAAAGCAGTTTTCCAACAATTTATAACCGATTATTTTGAAAGACGTGAGCAATTGATTTGTGCTTTTGTATTAATCGATATTCGTTTAGAAGCTCAAAAAATTGATTTAGAATTCATGGAATATTTGGGTGAAAGCGAAATTCCGTTTGCCATTATTTTTACTAAAGCAGATAAAATTGGAAAAACAAAAGTAGCTTCTCATATAGCAGCATACAAAAAGCAAATGTTAGCCAATAATTGGGCGGAGATGCCACAGTATTTTATTACTTCTTCACTTGAAGCTACCGGAAGAGATTCTATTTTAGACTATATAGATCAGATAAATGAAGATATTTTTAAGAACGAAAGTTTTTAAACAAAAAAGTCGCTAAAAATAGCGACTTTTTTTATGCTTTTAAATCCATTTTTTCAGCGAAATAATCACAAAAATCGCGCATCGTATCAGACATTTTCTCATCGGCAGTAGCGCGTTGAAAAGTATCTGCCATTGCTACTAAAGTTTGATGAAAAAATTGTTTCATTTCGTCAACTGGCATATCTTTTGTCCATAAGTCAATTCGTAGTGTTTCTTTTGCTTTACTATCCCAAACCGACAACAACATAGCTTTGGCTTCTTCTTGTTCTACTCCGCCATCTTGTGCAGTCCATAAAAGTTTTTCAGGGACGTTATTTTCGTCTAATCCTACGGTAATTTTTATATCTGATTTTTTCATTTGTTTATTGCTTCTTTGGTTTGTATTTTGAATTATCGAAGATGCTTTTTGCACCCATAGCTAATAACTGCTCTAAAGTTACCTCTTCATTGTTTTCCATGTAGCTTCTTACAATTTGCCAACCTAACCATTGACCAACTCTTCCAGGAGTTTGGTTATCAATTTCTAAATAGAATTTTGAAAAAGGAGCGGGTTTTATAAATCGTAATTCGTTCTTTGGGTTTGAATCGAATAATAATTTGTTCTCAACTAAATTACTCCACATGAAATATTCATTTTCTTGGCAAAATTTGATTTGCAAATCGGTATAACCAATTTTATCAGCATCAGAATAAAAAGGAATCAATTTATCTTTTACATACAATTCTTTTCCGTAATAAATCATTGCCGAAAGTAAAGTTCTATCAGTTGGAGGTGCAATTTTTCCATAACAAAAAGTTGAAACTAAATCGGGTAAAATTTGATTTGGTTCTAAACTTTGCTTTTTATATTCTGGAAAATCAACATAAAAACGGTGTTCTTTTCCTAAATAACAATCTAAAGACACCAAAGCTAATGTATCTACATAAAAAGATTTTGCCTCAGTATCTACTTCATTAATTAAGGTAATTACTCTTGGTGTTTTGAACTTTGGGAAATAATACTGCACATATGCAAACATTTTTTCCATATCCGATTCAATTGGCCCTAATGTTGGATATTTTACTTGCACTTCTTTGTACAACTCTTTCAATAATGGATTTTTCAACTTATTAACCCAAACTGAATCTGGATTCCCTTCTGGAAAAAAGAAAGGATATTGTGCTTTTATTTTTTGTAAATCTTCAGGTTTTGATTGATAAAAAGTTTGATCAAATCGCTCCACTTTAAATTCAACTGGAATTTTTGCAACAGCTTCCTCTACTTTACTTTCTTGTTGACAAGAAAATAAAACAACCGCAACTAACGCAAATAATAATTTCTTCATATAGGGTATTTTTTATACTTTTATGGAACCAAAATTAGTTTGCAAATATACAGTTATCGACTTATAAATTTTCATAAAAAATGACAAATTCATCTACGTTCCAAGCCGAAAAAATCAATCAGCATATTGTAAAATGGTTACTAGATTATGCTAATAACGCAAAAGTTAAAGGTTTTGTTGTAGGAATATCAGGAGGAATAGACAGCGCATTAACTTCTACCTTGTGTGCGCATACAGGTTTACCTACTTTATGTATTGAAATGCCAATTCATCAAGCTGAAAGTCATGTTAATAGAGCTAACGAACATATTAACCAATTAAAAAAACGTTTTCCGAATGTTTTTAGCGAAAGAGCCGATTTAACTCCTGTTTTTGAATCATTTAAAAATCAAGTTCCTTCTAGTGAAAATGAAGCAGTATTAAACTTATCATTAGCCAATACACGAGCTCGCTTACGTATGACTACTTTATACTATTTTGCAGGATTACATGGATTTTTAGTTGCCGGAACTGGAAATAAAGTAGAAGACTTTGGTGTTGGTTTTTTTACAAAATATGGAGATGGTGGCGTAGATATTAGTCCGATTGCTGATTTAGTTAAAAGTGAAGTGCGTTTACTAGCCACATATTTAAAAGTTCCTGAAAGTATTTTAAAAGCTAAACCAACCGATGGTTTATTTGGTGATGACAGAAGTGATGAAGATCAAATTGGTGCTAATTATGATGAATTAGAATGGGCTATGTATCAAATGGAGAATGGAAAAACCATTGAAAACTTTTCTGGCAGAGAAGCAGAGGTTTTTAAAATCTATAAAAGATTGAACAAAATAAACCAACACAAAATGAATCCTATTCCAATTTGTAAAATTCCTAATAATTTAAAATAATTACATTTTTAATTAACAAGTAATTACATTTTTTTTAGTAACTTTGATATTATATTATTAATACTATAATTTTTTAGTTATGATTAAAATAGGTATAGCAGATAGTTTACCCGTTGTAGTCCATGGATTACAATCGTATTTTCATGGTAACATTAGAATGGAAGTTATTGGATCGGCTAAAAATTTAGAATCTTTACTTTCACTTTTAGAAGCAAAACGTTGTGACATTCTTATCTTAGATGTAGAATTAGATGGATTGCCAAGCATCAGAGACATAAAAAATTTGATGAAAGATTTTCCAGAAACTAAAATTGTTATGTTTACAAATGTTTCCGAACAGATGTATGCCCCAACAGCAATTAAAGCAGGAGTTTCTGCATACGTTTCTAAGAAAAGTGATTTAAAAGATCTAGAAGCCACAATTACAAAAGTAACTGAAGGAAAAGTTGTCTTTAGTGAAACGGTTAAGAAAAGCATTGAAATGCTTAGTAAAGGAAAAAAATCAGAGCGATTGTTTAAAAAATTATCTACCAGAGAAATTGAAGTACTTCGTTACCTAAATGACGGTAAGAAAAACAAAGAAGTAGCTCAAATACTAGGTTTAGATGAAAAGACAATCAGTACATATAAATTGCGCCTATTGGCCAAACTAGATGTAACCAACCTTGTGGACTTATTAAAAAAAGCAAAAGATTTAGATGTAATTTAATTGTATCTCGATAGAACTCTACCCAAGTTTTTTGAAAAGATATGTGTTAACCCCAAATAAGCCATTACCATTTCCAGAGTTTCTGTGTTGTCAGAATTTTCGTTGGACGAAATTGAATTTTTCAAATCGTCGATAATGTTATTGACTAAATACCATCGCAATGTGATAATCGTCTCGGTTACGTATTGGCTTACGGTAGATTCCTTTTGTTTTACATAAATTTGTTGTACTTCCCAATTGTGTAATACCTCGCGTTCTTCATTCATAAGAATCGTGGTGACTTCTTGCGCTAATTCCTCAGGAAGATGCATCAAATATTTTTCCAATTCAAATAACTCATTTTCATTGAAATATGCAATTAAATGATTGTAAATTTCTTTAAAAATTGGATTTGCCAATTCCACTTCATCTTCCTGCAAACTGAGATAAATACGTTGGAAAACTTTATACGTATTTTGCTCTTTTACTTCAACCGTTTCACCGTCTTCGTTTTGAGCTAAAATAGTATCTTCAAATTCTGCTTCTTTATCTCCATACAACAATAAAATTTGAATAATTTTATGTTCCAATTCATATTGAATATCAACTTTTGATGTAGGCTGTGCACTATCATTTCTTACGATTTCAAAGGCTTTTTGTTCCTCTTTATATTGTTTATTTGCTTCGGATAAATCTTTTTTTACTAACTGGGCTAACGTATTGAAAAGCACATCTTCAGAAATATCCATGATTCGGGAACATTCTTTTATATATACTTCTCTTTTAATTCGGTCTGGAATTTTTGAAATACTAATGACCATATCGCGAATTAAATCTGCTTTCTTGATTGGATCATTTTTAGCTTCTTGCATCAACAAAGATGCTTTGAACTGAATAAAGTCTTTTGCGTTTTCTTCGAAATACAACAATAAATCTTCATACGAAGTTTTTCTTGCGAAACTATCTGGATCATCACCATCTGGAAATGTACATACTTTTACGTTCATTCCCGCTTCCAAAATCAAATCGATTCCACGAATCGAAGCTCGAAGTCCAGCAGCATCACCATCAAAAAGTACGGTAATATTTGGCGTTAAACGATTGATTAATCGGATTTGATCAGGTGTTAAAGCTGTTCCTGAAGAAGCCACTACATTTTCAATTCCAGCTTGATGCATTTGAATGACATCGGTATATCCTTCTACTAAATAACAATTATTCAGTTTCGCAATAGCTTGCTTGGCATGGAAAATTCCGTATAGAACTTTACTTTTATGGTAAATATCACTTTCGGGTGAGTTCAGGTATTTTGCCGCTTTTTTATCATTGGTCAAAATACGACCTCCAAATCCCAAAACACGTCCGCTCATGCTATGAATTGGAAACATGACGCGACCCTTGAAACGATCAAATTGTTTGTCTTCCTTAACAATAGAAAGTCCCGTTTTGTCTAAATATTCTAGTTTATAACCTTTTCCAAGCGCTTCTTTGGTAAAAGCATCCCAAGTTTCAGGCGAATATCCTAATCCGAATTTCTTAATCGTATCAGAAGTAAACCCTCTTTCTTTAAAATAAGATAACCCAATGGCTTTCCCTTCTTCAGTTTCTAATAAGGTGTGATGGAAATATTTCTGAGCAAATTCTGAAACCAAATACATACTTTCCTTTTCATTGGCTTGCGCAACATCTTCATCCGTTTGAACCGTTTCTTCAATTTCAATATTATACTTATTGGCTAAATATTTAATCGCTTCTGGATATGTAAAATGTTCGTGTTCCATTAGAAACGTTACTGCATTTCCACCTTTTCCAGAGGAAAAATCTTTCCAAATTTGCTTCACAGGCGAAACCATAAACGAAGGCGATTTCTCGTTCACAAATGGCGACAAACCTTTCAAATTACTTCCGGCACGTTTGAGTTGGACAAAATCACCAATTACCTCCTCTACTCGGGCGGTTTCAAATACTTTCTCTATGGTGTCTTTTGATATCAATTTAGATTTTTAAATTTTGGATTTTCAGATTTTGGAAAAGATTTCAAAGTTACAAAGTTAATCGATAAAAATCATTCGTAAACAAAAAAAGCACTTCAAATAAATGAAGTGCTTTTTTAAACAGAGAACTTAACCTAACCCTAAATTTAATTAAAATCAAAGCGTATACCTAAAGAAACGTTGTTTTGATCTATATTATTGTTTTTGAAAATTGGATTTATGTCATATTTAACATATAAGCTGGTTTGACCATAACCTACATAGGCACTTAACCCATAATTAAAATCTGAAACATTAAAATCTCCTTTCTGTTTTTCCTTTATTTTATGGTCGTCTACTTCATATTTTAATATTTGTTTTGATTTAACACGAACACCTGTATAACCACCAATTCCTATGCGAACCGATTCATGTGTTCTGAAATATGATTTGGTTCCGTCTTTTGAAAGTTTCTTTGGAGTAAAATCAAATTCTAAATGAATTGGAGCAGTTAAATACACATTTCTAAAACG
>CAZCIV010000127.1:0-7309 GCA_964498595.1 uncultured Flavobacterium sp. | reverse complement strand
TACTTATAAAAGATTATTTAATTATAATAAAGCACTATATAAATTAGATTTAGCCTTAAAAGAAGGCTTACAAAGTGACCGCAAAGAAGAGGTTAAAAACACCATTGATGCTGAAAAATGTTTCGTTTATTTTGACACTCAAGATTATCCAAAAGCAGAAGCTTTAATAATTCAACTAAGGAAATTAAATTTCAAACATTTATCAATTCCCACACAATCTTGGATTATTATGCAAGATGGTTATATTAAAATGTTAAAGAAAGACTATGCAAAATCAGAAAAATTACTAAATGAAGCAGCAGCATTAGTTAAAGCAAATTCTCCTGAGAATTTACCCAATATTTATGGTAAAAAAATGGAGCTTTATAATAAGATGAAGCTTTTTGAAAAGCGTGATACAGCTTTTGAAGAAGGTTTATTATTAGCCAAAAAATACAATAAGGTAAAATATGAAATGTATTTGTATCAAGTAATGCTAAACATATTTCAAGAAAATGAAGATTATAAAAATGCTTTTTTTACACAAAAAAAATATGATTCCATTGTAAAATATTATAATGCAACCGATGCCAATGGAAAGTTAGAATTAGCTGAAAAAAAATTAGAAGACGAGAATAGACAGCTAAAAGAACAAAACGAAAAATATATAGATTATATATTATACGGTGTTATTATATCATTACTTCTTTTATTGTTTTTTGCAGTTAGATTATACCAATCGAATATGGCAAAAAGAATTTTAGTTGAAAAAGAGAACACAAGAATTCATAATGAAATTGAACGTTTGACCCAAGCATTAGACGAAAAAGGAAATGCAAGTTTAAATTTATCAAACTACAATTTAACCGATCGTCAAAAAGAAATTATTGAACTTATTCGTATTGGTTTAACCAATAAAGAAATAGCAACCAAACTTTTTATTTCTGAAAACACAGTAAAATATCACTTAAAAATTATTTATGAAATTTTAGATGTAGAACATCGTTCTGCAATACGATAATTTCTTAATCTAAGTTAAGTGCTCTTCCCTACTCATGTTTGTAAATTTGTATCATAATAATTACTAAATTTATACATTATGAAAACTATAGTACACAAAGCGAATGAAAGAGGTCATGCTAACCATGGATGGTTAAATGCGTATCACAGTTTTAGCTTTGCCAATTGGTATAACCCAGAAAAAATTCAATTTGGAATGCTTCGCGTTTTGAATGACGATACGATTGCTGCTGGAATGGGTTTTGGAACACATCCACACGACAATATGGAAATTATCACCATTCCGTTAGAAGGCGATTTGGCTCATAAAGACAGCATGGGAAACGGCACAACTATTAAAAGTGGTGACATTCAAGTAATGAGTGCTGGAACGGGAATTCAACATAGCGAGTTTAATCCGAATCACAATCATCACACAAAATTGTTCCAAATTTGGTTGTTTCCAAAATATAGAAATGTAGAACCTCGTTACCAACAAATTACGTTAGACAAGTCGTTAGAGAAAAATGATTTTGCTCAAATCTTATCTCCAAATCCAGATGATGCTGGGGTTTGGATTCATCAAGATGCATGGTTTTATTTGAGTGATTTTGACAAGGATTTTTCGAAAAAACTTTCACTTAAAAAAGAAGGCAACGGTTTTTACATCATGAATATTGAAGGCGAAATCGAAGTTAACGGAGAAAAATTAGAAAGAAGAGATGCCATTGGAATTTGGGCAACCAATGAAATTGAAATCAAAGCGAATTCAAATGCGAAGTTTTTGGTGATGGAAATTCCGATGGAACAGTAATTAGTGTTCAGTGTTCAGTCTCAAGTATTCAGTAAAAATAGAATTATAACAGAAGAAGTGCAACTTAAAATAAACGACAACAAAGGTGCTTTTTACATTGAAGTAGAAGGCAAACAAGAGGCCATGATGACATTCGTTTATGCTGGCGAAGATAAAATTATCATCGACCACACGGAAGTGAATCCCGGAAATGAAGGAAAAGGCTTTGGAAAAAAAATGGTAACAAAAGCAGTAGAATTTGCAAGAGAAAAAGGAATCAAAATCTTGCCTTTGTGTCCGTTTGCGAAAAGTGTTTTTGATAAAACTCCTGAATTTAGAGACGTATTATAAATTTAAAACGAAATAATCATGGATCAAAAAAACATTAAAAAAGAATACACAAATGGTGACATAACCATTGTATGGCAATCTGGAAAATGTACTCATTCTGCTAATTGTGTTAAGAATAATCCAGATGTTTTTAAACCAAAAGAACAACCTTGGATTACTCCTGATAATTCAACCTCAGAAAAAATTATTGAAACCGTAAACAAATGTCCTTCAGGAGCATTAACGTATTATATAAATAATGAAACAACCACCTAAATGGAAATTTGCTATTATGGTTTGGCTTGCCATTTATCCAGCAATTACTCTATTAACCTTCTTAATTGGAGATTACATTAAAAACTTACCATTACCATTAAAAACATTAATCATGACAGGAATTTTGGTTCCGTTGATGGTTTTTGTTTTATTACCATTATTACGAAAAATATTAGGCAATTGACTTAACAAATAAATTATATGAAAAAAATCATCGCTTTCGGAGCTTCTTCAAGCAAGCAATCCATCAATAAACAATTGGCAACATATACCGCTAATCAATTTCAAAATGTATCGGTAGAAATTTTAGATTTAAACGATTACGAAATGCCTATTTTTTCGGTAGATAAAGAGAAAGAAAATGGTATTCACCCGTTAGCACAAGAATTTTACAGCAAATTAGGAAGTGCTGATTTAATATTAATTTCATTTGCCGAACATAACGGAAATTACTCTAGTGCATTCAAAAATATTCTAGATTGGACTTCACGTATTAACGCCAAAACCTTTCAAGAAAAACCAATGTTACTATTAGCCACTTCTCCCGGAGCTCGTGGCGGAAGTTCGGTTTTAGAAATTGCTACAAAACGTTTTCCGTTTCAAGGCGGAAATGTAAAAGGGAGTTTTTCATTACCAAGTTTCTACGAAAATTTTGATGTGATAAATGGGATTATCCATCCAGAATATAAAAATCAATTATTGGAAATTGTAAATTCAACTGAATTCTAATAAAAATGTTATTTTTGCCACTCAAGAACAACTTGAAACTTTAAACTTGAAACAAAATTTATGAAAGCATACGTATTTCCAGGTCAAGGGGCCCAATTCACAGGAATGGGTAAAGATTTATATGAAAACTCACCTTTAGCAAAAGAATTATTCGAAAAAGCCAATGATATTTTAGGTTTCAGAATCACCGATATCATGTTCGAAGGAACGGCTGAAGAATTGAAAGAAACTAAAGTAACCCAACCAGCCGTTTTTTTACACTCAGTAATTTTAGCTAAAGTTTTAGACGTAAGACCTGATATGGTCGCTGGCCATTCTTTAGGAGAATTTTCTGCTTTAGTAGTAAACGGTGCTTTATCATTTGAAGACGGATTAAAATTAGTTTCTCAAAGAGCAATGGCAATGCAAAAAGCATGTGAAATTACTCCTTCTACTATGGCAGCCGTTTTAAACTTAGACGACAAAATCGTAGAAGATATTTGTGCTTCAATTGATGGAGTTGTAGTAGCCGCAAATTATAACTGTCCAGGTCAATTAGTAATTTCTGGAGAATACAAAGCAGTAGAATTAGCTTGCGAAAAAATGAAAGAAGCAGGTGCAAAACGCGCTTTAATTTTGCCTGTTGGTGGTGCTTTCCATTCACCAATGATGGAACCAGCAAGAGAAGAGTTAGCAGCAGCTATTGAAGCAACAACTTTTTCAACTCCAATTTGTCCAGTATATCAAAACGTTACAGCAAATGGAGTTTCTGATGCTACAGAAATTAAGAAAAACTTGATTTCACAATTAACAGGTGCGGTTAGATGGACGCAATCGGTACAACAAATGATTGCTGATGGCGCTACGAGTTTTACAGAAGTTGGTCCAGGAAAAGTATTAGTTGGATTAATAAATAAAATTAATAAAGACGTAGAAACGATTTCTGCCTCTTTGTAAAATGAAATACTCTTAAAATAGAATTCCTCATGAAATTTATTCGTAAGGAATTTTTATTTTTGAGAAAAAGAAAATATGGAAAATCTAATTGCTTTGTTCAAATCAATTGAAGCAGCTAAAGTCATTTCACCCGAAATTGATTATTCTGATTATGTTCCTTTGAATTTATCTGTAACTAATCCTGAGTTGAATAATCATAAATTAGAAATGACTAAAGATTATGAAATTTTCATACAAAACCATTTAAATAAAAATCAAGGTAAAATTGCCTTTGGTGGCTATATTGAAACTCGAAATTTATATCAAAAAAGCACTGTTTTTAAAAACTCAAATTCAGACGAACGTAATATTCACATTGGACTAGATTTATGGATTAACGAATCAGCTTCAATTCATGCTGCTTTGGATGGAACCATTCACAGTTTTCAAAACAATACCGCTTTAGGTGATTATGGTCCAACCATTATTTTATCACATGAAATTGAAGGTTTCAAATTCCATACATTATACGGACACTTAAGTGAAGCATCTTTAAACGGGAAAAAGGCTGGAGATGTTGTAAAAAAGGGGGAACAAATTGCCACTTTAGGTTTACCTCCAATTAATGGCGATTATGCTCCTCATTTGCATTTTCAAATCATCATTGATATGGAAGGGAAAGTTGGAGATTATCCTGGTGTTTGTAATGAAAAGACTCTTTTGTTTTACCAATCAAATTGTCCTGATCCTAATTTTTTATTAAAAATTATGTAAAAATTCGTTCTGAAATTGCAATTTATTTCGTACCTTTAGGATGTGCAATTTTTAATATTTATATATGAGAAAGGTGTTTTTAGGATTAATGATTTTAGCATTAATTTCAGTTTCATGCAAAGATGAAACAAAAGAGAAAATCGAAGAAGCAAATGAAGCTGTTGGTGCTGAAATGGAAGAAAAAATGGACTCTGCCTCTGTTCAAATTGACAAAGCAATGGATACCTTAGAATCAAAAACTGGAGAAGTTTTAGAAAAAGGTGCAGAAAAATTAAATAAAGCAGCTGATGATTTAAAAGAAGCAGCCCATAAATAACAAGAAATCCCAAGCAAAACTTGGGATTTTTTTATTTTCTAATTTTTTGTTCCCATTTCCAGGCACTTAATAAAGCGTCTTCTAGTGAGGATTTTGCTTTCCAACCTAAAATTGTATTTGCTTTATCGGTATTTGCATAAGCTTCAATAACATCCCCTTCTCTTCTACCTACAATTTGATAATTCAATTTCTGTAGGGATACTTTTTCAAAAGCAGATATCACTTCTAAAACAGAACTTCCGGTTCCTGTTCCTAAATTAAATGTTTCAACTTTTTCTGAATTTTGTTTTTTTAATAAACGCTGTAAAGCAACTACATGAGCTTTAGCCAAATCCACCACATGAATGTAATCCCGAATAGCCGTTCCATCTTGTGTTGGATAATCATTACCAAAAACAGATAATTTTTCTCGTAGTCCAATAGCTGTTTGCGTAATAAAAGGAACTAAATTTTGCGGAACACCTAATGGCAACTCTCCTATTTCAGCCGTAGGATGTGCTCCAATCGGATTAAAATAACGCAACAAAACAGCATTAATATTCGTTACTTTAACAACATCGTTTATAATTTCTTCACCTATTTGCTTTGTATTACCATAGGGCGACATGGCTACTTGAATAGGAGCATTTTCAGTAATCGGCATTTTTTCAGCTTGACCGTAAACTGTACAAGACGAACTAAAAATAAAATGCGCTTCTGATTTTTTCTGTAATTCTTGAAGTAAATACACTAAAGAATTGATGTTATTTTCATAATACAACAAAGGATTTTCAACACTTTCTCCCACCGCTTTTGAAGCAGCAAAATGAATCACTCCTGAAATATCTTGATATTTAGAAAAAAAACTTTGTACAGCTAATTTATCTCGCAAATCGATGTTTTCAAACAAAGGCTTTTTTCCTGTAATGCGCTCAATTCCATCCAAAACAGCGATAGATGAATTCGACAAATTATCAATCGCAACTACTTCAAAACCTTCATTTTGCAATTCCACAACGGTGTGCGAACCTATAAATCCTAAACCTCCTGTAACTAATATCTTCATTTTTCTCGTACAGACGCGATTTATCGCGTCTCTATTTCTTTTTTAAAAGACGCAATGAATTACGGTCTTCTACATCAATTTTAAATCGCGATGAATAGTTTCTATATATTCATTTTTACAAATAGACGCGATAAATCGCATCTCTACCCGATATATTCTAAAACAGCGTCTGTAATAAATTTTATTTGTTCATCATCTAATTCCGTGTGCATTGGTAATGCAATTACTTCTTTTACCAATTGATTCGTAACAGGGAAATCTTCTTCTTTATAACGAGCATCAGCATACGCTTTTTGGCTATGTAACGGAATTGGATAATAGATAGCGCATGGAATTCCTTTTGCTTGTAAATGAGCTAATAATCCATCGCGTTTTCCGTTTAAAATTCGGATAACGTATTGATGAAATACGTGACAATCACAAGATTCACAAATAGTTGGTGCCCAAATATTAGGATTCTTTCCAAGAATTTCTGAATACTTTCTAGCTGCATCTTGACGTGCTTTATTGTAACTATCTAAATGAGGTAATTTCGCTTTTAAAACTCCAGCTTGAATACTATCTAAACGAGAATTTACACCTACCACATCATGGTGATATCTTTCATACATTCCGTGATTTACGATTCCTCTGATCGTATGAGCTAATTTATCATCATTAGTAAAAATCGCACCACCATCACCATAGCAACCTAAGTTTTTAGATGGAAAAAACGATGTTGCTGCTACATGTCCAATAGTTCCAACTTTCTTTTTAGAACCATCATTCGAAGTGTAATCAGCTCCAATTGCTTGTGCATTATCTTCGATAACATATAAATTATGTTCGCGAGCAATCTCCATAATCGCATCCATATTCGCAGCACGACCGAATAGATGGACTGGCACAATTGCTTTAGTTTTTGGTGTTATTGCTTTACGAATTCCTTCTAACGAAATGTTCATATTGTTCATATCCACATCTACTAAAACAGGAGTCAATTGCAATAAAGCAATTACTTCAACCGTAGCTGCAAATGTAAAATCGGCAGTAATAACTTCATCCCCTGGTTTCAAATCCAATCCCATGATGGCTATTTGTAACGCATCGGTTCCGTTTGCACATGGAATTACGTGTTTTACTCCCAAATATTTTTCTAAATCCGCTTGAAATT
>CAZCIV010000126.1:0-7313 GCA_964498595.1 uncultured Flavobacterium sp. | reverse complement strand
CTATTACTTTTATTAAAATCATTTGAATTAGTATACTTAAATTAAAAATATATTTGTCCATTATCGTTTGTCTCAATTACATCGTATATGTGTAATTTCTTTTTATCAATATCGTACAATTTTCCTTCTTTTTTTGACGATTTTTTGAATATATATAAAACGTAATTGGGATTTTTTGAATTTGAATAAATCACAGTTTCTTTCTCATTACTTCGTGATTTTATACTGTATTTAGTTAACAAGTCAAATTCATATTTCTGAGCTTGAATGTTAGCATTACTAAACAACAATAGAATACTATAAATTCGATTTTTATGGACGTCATATTATGCTTTATTTTTAAAATCTATACCCAATTCTCAAGTGTAAATTTAAGACAGCATCACTTTCGTTTTCCAAATAACCTGCTTGTTTGGCAAAAATATAACGGTATCCAAGACCAATTCCAGTTTCATAATTGAAATTGTTTCCAATATTTCTTCGTATTCCCCATGTGGGTACTATTGAAATATCACTTATTATTTTGATAGTATCATAATTTGAAATCACAAACCAATCGGGATGAAAACTTGTTTTAAGTGAAATAAAGTTTTCGCTATTTCCTTCAATATTTTTTGATTTACTTAGTCGGGTATTTAAATTAAAATACCATCTAGGTTCTGCAGTAATAACGGGTGTCATTAAAAATCCAGTTTTGTCGTAAAAATCTCCAGCCCAAATACCACTATCAAATCCAATTTCACTTCGTAATGCAATTTGATTAGCTACTTTTATTTCGTTGTGTACCCAAATACCAAGTAAACCTGTTTGAATACCAAATATAGATTTTTCAACTTTCGCATTTTACGATTTTACATTTAAAGTTAAACTGATTAATGCTAAAGTTAGAAAAGCTTTTTTCATAGAGTTTGTTTCAATTTTTATTTATTTTTGGTTTTGTTTCTGTTTCGCCAGGCGGTTTCAAGGTTCTTAGCTTGCTCTTTGTAACGTTACATTTATACCAAGCATAACAAATATAACAAAACATTCTATTGAGTAGCAGATTTTAACCCAAGTTAATTCCTTTAAACTATGGAATTGAGTTGTTTTTATAAAATCAGAAATCAGAGATATCAATAACTCGATTGTAAGCACACTAAATTTTTACATTTTGAACTCATTTAGAAATCCAATCTCTCAAAAAAGTATCTAAACTTTGAACAAAAAAGATTGAATTTTATGTTTTTTGAAGCTTTGGTATATTTTTAAAAAATAGTATTGAACAATAGTCTCTACTTTTATACATTCGTTTTTTAATTTTCCTTTACATATTCAAAAACCGGATCTATTCCATTTTTGTAATCATTATAACTATTTTCAATCTTAACATCAGGGACAATTGAAACATCATTATCATCAGTAAGTTTCCAAAATTCAGATGAATATCTAACCTTAATTTCTGAATAAGGTAATGAAAATGATTTTACATATCCATAATGATTAGGTTTTCCACTTGTTTCTTGTCCTATTATTGTAGCGTTTGTTTTATTTTTAAAGTAAATTGTGTTAAAAATAGCTGATGAAAAAGTATCGTTGCCAACAACTACAAATAATTTTCCTTTTTTATTTAGTTTTTTGTTAGCTGCAATTTTATCTATTAAGTTTTCTGCTAAATAGGAACTTCCACCACTATTGAATCGCATGTCAAAAATTAATTTGTCAATATCAGAAGTTTCAAGTGTTTTTAATACCTTTTCTTCAAATTCATTAAAAGATGGATATTTATGTGCAGTTTCTTTATCTCCATATTTTTCTACAGTTTCTCTGCTTACACATTTATTATACTGAATAAAGTAAATTTTTTCATTTGGAAAATATTCTTCTTTGAAACTTTTACCACTATTATTTCTGTAAAATGGTTTTTCATTGTTTATTTTGGTAAACACTTTATTTCTTTTCATATTCATATCATTTTCAACTTCCATAAGTTTGTAATGAGAAATAGTACCATTAATGTCTGAAAGTTCCAAATCATAAACACTATCATGTTGTTTAGAAAATCCAAAATACTTTAATAGAACATTACTATCTAATAAACGGGAAGAATTTGTGTTTATTAAAGCAATATTTTCATCAACGAAAAGCGTTCTTAAACTATCTATTATTGTTTTAGTTTTAAAACCATTAATTGAAATTAGTTTTTTATCTAAAATTTCATAGTTATCTTTAGTAGTTCCTGAAATAAATAATCCTTCTTTAAACCACATAAAGTCCAAAGGAATTATTTTTCTTTTTGTACCAATATGCGAAGTGCTCAAAGTAGTGTGAGAATCACCAATTTTTGCAATTAATTGGTGGAGTTTAAGAGAAGTTTCAATATCAGTATCATTATCAAGTTGCTTGATTATTTTCTCAATGCCATTTTCAAATTCACGTTTAGTTATTTTGAAAAATAAATTTTTGTGCTTTTTTGGTAATTCTGTTTTTAGAAAATTTAAATCTGTTATCCAATTCTCTGTCTCTATTTCTTGAGAGTAGATATTAATTGAAAAAAATGTTACAATTAAAATTATTATTTTATTCATTCTATAGTTTGTTTATTTTGTTTTTGTTACATCAAAATTGACGTTAATTTGTATATAACACTACAAAGTAGCGGCAATTTACTTAATTTCACTTGTATATGCCCTATAAAGTAGCTTTTTCAAAAATAATAAAATAATTCTTATAAATTATCAAACACAAATTTCGTTTAATAGCTATTTTGTAAACAAAAAAAATCCCGAGCCTAAACTCGGGATTTCTAATTTTTAATGTTCTTTAATTTTATCTAAAGTCGTATCTAAAACACGTTGGATTTTATCTAGAGCCTCAAAAAAGGCTTTTTCTGCACTATCAGCTGTTGCGGTAACGGCTATGGGTTGTTTTTTTTCTACTCGGGCTTCAATAACACATTTTTTATCGTTTGGCGTTGATTTATTTCCATTTTCGTCAGAGACGTGAACTTCTATTCGGGTTACGATTTCATCAAATCTTGCTAATTCGTTTTTAATTTCGTTACTAAAATATTCTGCAAATCGGCTTCCGCCTTCAATGTTTTTGTCGGTGTGAATTTGAACTAACATAGCTTTAAGGGTTTAAATTAATAATACATAAAGTTACGAATATTCTTTCAGTTTTCCAACTTTAAAAGTTAAAAAAGGTATAATTTAATCTTTTGTATATTCTAAGATGTCTCCTGGCTGACAATCTAATACTTTGCAGATGGCTTCAAGTGTGCTAAAACGTATAGCTTTTGCCTTTCCTGTTTTTAAAATAGATAAATTAGCCAACGTGATATCCACCTTTTCTGAAAGTTCGTTGAGCGACATTTTTCGTTTCGCCATCACCACATCTAAGTTTACAATTATCGCCATAATTTAAACTGTTAATTCGTTTTCTTCTTGAAGTTCAATACCACGTTTGAAAATTTGAGCAATTACTAAAAGCGTAATTCCCATAAATAACCAAACATCACCTCCCGCAATTTTTAAATGCTGAATTGAAGGGATAAAAACGCCTTGTTGCACCATTTTTTCAGAAAAATTGGTTCCCCAAATAGCAAAAATGGCAATTCCCAACGTTAAATACGCCACGCTAAAAATAAAACGATTGACATCTTTATTAAAAGGTTGGGCTAAATTGAGTTTTTTATCATGTATGATTTTGATAATCAAATAAAACAGAATAGCTTTTAAAACCGCTACAATACTCATTAAAGTAGTTAACGTTACAAAATGGCTTTGATTAAATTGATACAATGAAGACAAATCAATATGGTTCCAAAAATACGATGAACCTATCGGATTAATGAACAAAGTAAAAAAGGTGTTCACGAGAAATCCACCCGCATCAATTGAAAGACCAATAAAGATAATCCAAACCAATACATACAATACATTTAACATTTGTTGTGCACTAATTTTAATTTCCATAATATAAATATTAAAAGTTAACAATGCAAATATCAATAAAAATTTATTGAAAAACAATAAAAATGTATTTATTTTTGATAAATAGCATCAACGAGTTTTTGATAAATTGTAAATAGTACAAAAAAAATCTCGAGATATACTCGAGATTTTAAATTTTAAAATACTATTTGCACTTTTCTAAATCTTCAGCAAATTGTAATATGCTTTCAATATTGTTTCTAAATTCTTTTTTCTCCACCCTTGCCAATAAATCAGGACAACCGATGGCTAATTCTTCAAAACGTTTTTTTGGAGACATCATCCAAGAAGCACTAGCATTCGATTTTCCTTCAGATTCATTTGCTTTTTTAATGATGATTTCTCCATTAAAATATTGGTAAATTGCAATTTTTTTACCTACAAACATCTCTTTAGCAAATTTTTTGGTAGCACTTGACATTGTTAATCCTCCATTATCAACAGCCACTTTAAATAACACAGAGGCATATTCTTCTCCATTGCTTAAGGTTAATCTGTTAATTTCGTTAGCTTTAAAAGTTCTTTCAGAAAATTTTCCTTGAAAATCTTTTACTGTAACAGTAATAGCATCATTTAATGATAATGTTCTATTTTTATGAACATAGCCCGCAACTGTATCTTTTTTAATAGTAGCCAAATAAGCAATTATGTAATTAGGATCTGTATCAATGCTATATGGTGCAGATGTATTTGAGTAGCTTGAATTACTAGCAACTGGAGCAGTGTCTTCAAAAAAGAAGTTTTTGGTTTGAACCTCTAAGTGTCTAGTTTTGGTTTTATTAGTATCGAAAAGTTTGATTAATTTTTCGCAATCTTCAATATTATTTACACCATCACTTTTATCATAATCATTTGCAATAAGTTTATTTGACCATTCAATAGATTTAGCAGGTAAGTCTAAATAATAATAAATTTTAGCTAAATTAAAATAAGCGCTATATCTAATTTTTCTGTGCGCTTTAGAATCCTCAGTATATTTTTTTTCTAAAGATTCAAAATATTGAATGGTGTTTTGAAGTTCTGTTTCAAGATTAGAAACAGGACTATTTGAAACCATTTTAGCAAATGAATTTTTTACATCAATATAAGCATTATATTCTGCTGCTTGTTCTGGATGTTTTTTATTTGCTAGAATCCAAAGATAATCTGTGCCGTTTTTTACATTATATCCATATTCATTGTTTAACTGAGTATTTAATGTATTAACAACTTCCATTACGAAAGTGTTATAAATCGTTTTGTTAATGTTGTAATAGAAAGATTCGGCACTCGAATAACTATCATATTCTTTACTTTTTAAAGTATTAGCTTTTGTAAAATCTATTGTTTTTTGAATTTTACCATCAGCACTCGTGATTTTTGCGCTACCTTTTTGATCATAAGTAAGTTCGGCAGTGTAATAGTATGTATTTCTTACATTTCCATTTTTATCTTTTGAAGAGCTGGTTCTGGTAGAAATATTTTTTTTTGTTATTGCAGGAGTAAACAAAGTAATATCTATGTTTATGTATCCATTCTTTTCTTTTTTTTTTTTTCTAATCCATTAATAGTTATTTGGTTTTGAAAAAAGAATTTGGATTTTTCATACATCAAATTTCTATCGATATTTGTTGTAAATGAATAATTTTTGTTTTTTACTTCAGATATAGGGGTACTCGGTAATTGAACGTAGGAATAATTAAAATCTTGTCTATCTAAGTCTGTCGATTGAGACATCGCAAACAATGAAATTAATAAAAAAAGGAAAGAGAATGTTTTTTTCATTTTGTTTAAAAATTTATGTATTGTGTAAATGTACAGTTTCTTTAAAGAAATAGCAATATTTAGTTTATTTAATTATTAAGTCATATTTTTTCAATAATCCAGCTAAATTTTCAGTCGAAAAAATAGCGCGTTTTAATTTGTTTTTCTCCGGGTCGATGATGAAATCATAACTGGTAGAAAAATCGGTTTTGTTAGCGGTTGTTCCAATAAATACTGCGTGTCTTAAATTACAATTATCGAACATAGCTTCTGATAAATCACTTTCCATAAAATCAACGGCAATCATACTACAATTGATGAATTGCATTTTCTTCAATTTTAAACTGTAGAATTGCGCATAATCCAGTAAACTATCTTTGAAGTGAAATTCATATAAAATTTGGTCGGTCATAGCAAAATTTACCGAAGTAAAATCACATTTCGTAAACCAAACATCGCGCAACGAAACATGATTGATTTTAGTTCCTTTAAAATTGCAATCGAAGAAATTACAATCGATAAAAGTTACGGCAACAAAGAAGCATGAAGTAAAATCGCAATTTGTAAATGTGCAATTTTCGTACTCTTTATATTTGATATCATTTTCTGAAAAGGTGATATCTGAAAAATTTTGGTCAATAATGTAATCTGCGTGCATAATTATATTTTTTAAAACCCTTCAAAAACGCCTAATCCAAATAAAGCAAAATCGTATTTTACAGGATCATTCGGGTCTAGTTTTCTTAAGTTATCGTCTAATTCAGCTAAGGCTTTAGCATCGTTTTGTTTTCGTGTTAGCAGTTCCAATTTCCGAGCCACATTTCCTGAATGTACATCCAACGGACAAGATAATAGAGCAGGAGAGATGCTGTTCCAAATGCCTAAATCAACTCCTTTATTGTCTTTACGAACCATCCAACGCAAATACATGTTGATGCGTTTCGCAGCCGAACCATTCAGCGGGTCGGAAATATGTTTCTCTGTTCGAGACAAATGTGGAATCTCAAAAAACAATTGCTTGAATTCCGAAATCGTATGTTGCATGATTTGATTTTCTTTCGAAAAAACCACTTCTAATCCGTTATGATTTTGGTAAATATGTTGTAAACCTTTCACGAATCCCACGAAATCTTGTCCGTTAAAAGTACGATGTACGAAATTTTCTAACGCTTCCAATTGCGATTCTGAATGATTCATTACAAAATCGTATGGCGAATTTCCCATCAAATCCATCATCTTCTTGGCGTTGTTGATAATCATTTTACGATTTCCCCAAGCGATAGTTGCGGCTAAAAATCCAGCAATTTCAACATCTTCTTTCAACGAATACAAATGCGGAATCTGAATCGGGTCGCTTTCAATGAAATTTAGATTGTTGTACAACTCGACTTTTTCGTCAAGAAATTCTTTTAACTCGGAATGTGTCATTTTATGAACTTACAATATTCCCGTCTACCATCGTTAGTTTTCTATCTGCCATGTTGGCTAACTCTTCGTTATGTGTTACAATTACAAAGGTTTGCCCAAATTCATCGCGCAATTTAAAGAACAATTCGTGTAAGTTTTCGGCGGTATGCGTATCTAAATTTCCAGATGGTT
>CAZCIV010000125.1:2701-7327 GCA_964498595.1 uncultured Flavobacterium sp. | reverse complement strand
CAAAGCAAAATTTAATTTCGGAAGACATGAGTACGTACAAAATCAATAAGTTAGTAGTTGTGGCAGAACGTTTTAGAACTTCGAACGCTGCTTTAGTAGAAGACGATGAAGACGTTTCGTATTACACCGATTCGAAAAAGAAAAAAACAAAAGAACCAAAGAAATCTACTTACGAGGATACCTTGGAATTGTGGAAACAAAATTTATCGATTTATGAAATTGCAAAACACCGAAAGCTAACACCACAAACGATTTACAATCATTTTGCCAAGTTAATCCAAATGGAAATCGTGCAACTTTCCGACATTTTACCAGAAGATAAAATTTCCGATTTAAGAGCTGCTTTCAAAGATTTTAAAGGCGAAAGTTTAGGCGAATTAAAAGAAGTGCACGGCGATCAATTCTCCTGGGATGAATTGCGATTGTATAAAGCGAGTTTGAGTTAATTTTTAACACAATTTTTACCCTCAAAGTTGTCATGCTGCTAAGCATCCCACACAAAGTTATAACGCATTCATCTCACATACAGTTTGTTATGCTGTCAAGCATCTCACATACAACACTTTAAAAGCCAAAATCATGATCGAATTCACAGAAGGAATCTATAACTTTTACGTTTACATTTTAACAAACAAAGCCAAAACAGTACTTTACACAGGCGTAACTAATAATCTAAAAAGACGATTAAAAGAACACAATGAAAAACTAAACCCAAACAGTTTTACAGCAAAATACAACCTTAATTATTTGATTTATTACGAAAAATACGGTTGGATCCAACAAGCAATTGCTAGAGAAAAGGAAATTAAACTTTTAAGGAGAGATTTGAAATTGGAGTTAATAAAAGAATTCAATCCCAACATGGAATTCTTGAATAATCATTTTTCATAAGAATTAAAAGAGATGCTTGACAGCATGACAAACGTTGTGTTGATGTTTTACCGTTTAGTTTACCCTCAAAGTTGTCATGCTGCTAAGCATCCCACGCAAAGTTTAAACCCAATTATTTCACGACCAGTTTGTCATGCTGCCAAGCAACTATAGAACAACTAAATTGATTTCAAAGTTGGTTTTTTATTCTTTTTTACCAAAAATATAACCTAAAGCTAATGTTATTAAAGGAGTTATTATTCCCCAAAATTCTAAGATACCAATTGCCTTTGTATTTGAGGTTTCACAAAACAATATACTAGCTGTATATATAATACCTGTTAATACCAGAATGAATATAAATAAACCAGCAATATTTATTTTAATCGAATTTCCTGATCCGAAAAATTGACCTAAAACACCTAGTTCTCGATTCATCTTACTTTCTTCGAAAGTATTATCTATAATTTTATGAGAAGTCTCAGGGTTTTCAGGTAACTGAGAAAAATCTAGTCCTTTCATATTAAGATATTTTTTTTCCTTTAAACCATGAATAACTCATTGAAGCACTATCTTCATTACTATTTATGTCTATTCGAATATTGAAGAAGAGCTCGTGTCCGTTAAACGACCCAATTTTAATTGGATTTATATAACCATAATTAGCCAAATGCCCTTTATGTCTAACAGTAAGTAATAAAGTAAAATTATCAAATTGTGAGAATTTAAAAGCTTCGTCACCAGCAGTTTTATCAAAGACGAACTCAGTTTTAACACTAAGTCGAGTTCCATCATCTTCATAAATTGTAATTGTTACTGTTTTTTGTCCAAAATTAATGAACGAACCACTATCAATTAATTCTAATTCTTCTTCGTAAGAAATTTGACTTTTCATGTTAATTTATTAATATTTTATAAATTATATTTTGTTTTAAAACTAATTCAACCAAAAAACCACTAAAACCGCTGGAATAAAGTAAATTACAATCGTTCTTGCACCATCATAATCTTTTGCTAAACGTTGTCCGAACAAAAGGAAAAGTAACGTAATACAAGATAAAATAGCACCATAAAATCCTAAACCTCTAATTACCACATCTTGCACCAAGTGTTGGATAATTCCCGAAACACATAAAATTCCCGAAACTACTTCTAAAATCAAAACAATTCCTAAAGCCATTGGAACTTGTTTTGCTAAAATGGTATTTGCAAAATGACCGGTTAACCATTCTACATTGCCTTTCCAATCTTTAATTTTATCATATCCAGATTGTAAAAAAGTGATGGCTAAAAAAGCTAAGACTAAAAGTGGAGCAACTTGTATCATAATTATGCGTTTTTATGGATTAATCGTGTTAGTTTTATGGATAAATCAGTTAAGATGATTTTGCTATTTCCGTTTCTTTCGATGTGGTAAATAGCATCTTCTAATTCTTTGTAAATATCTGAAATATTGGCACCATTTACAAACGGAGCAAATTTTTCCAATTCAAATTTTGGCACTTTTGTTTCTAAGAAAACCAAGTCATTCGCTTGATAATTAAGCAATAAAGCTTGTCTGAAAAAGTGAATGCAATAGTGTAAAAATTGTTTTTGCGTTTCTCTTCCTGTAGAAGCGATGTTTTCGCTCCAAGCAATTAAATCATTAATAGCGGCGGCATTTCCTTTGGCACGAAAAGCGCTTCTCACCCATTCCACAAACCATTCGTCAAACGGAAATTCATCGTCTTCTTTTCGTAAAATATGCAAGGCTTTGTTATAATTTCCTTCGCTTTGATGTGCGATTTTTTTCGCAACTGTTGGTTCGCAATTTTCACGTGAAACCAAAGCGTCTGCAATTACACTTTCGCTCAAACCAATAAAATCAATCACTTGACAACGAGACAAAATGGTTTGTAACATATCGCTAGTGCTTTCGGTAATTAAAATGAAAATGGTTTTAGCTGGCGGCTCTTCTAATAATTTCAATAATTTATTAGCAGCGGGGCCATTCATTTTATCCGCCATCCAAATGATCATGACTTTGTAACCACCTTCGTAAGCTTTTAATGCTAATTTTTTGTTGATTTCAGTTGCTTCATCAACACCAATTAAACCTTGCTTGTTTTGAATTCCGAGGTTTTTCAACCAATCAAACAAACTTCCATAAGGACTTTCAGTTAAAAATTGGCGCCATTCTACCATGAAATTATCACTAACCGCATGACTTTTAACGCTATCGGTTGAAGCAACCGGAAAAACAAAATGCAAATCGGGATGCGAAAAATGTTCGAATTTTAGGTTACAAGCTGTGTTTTCTCCCACATTTTCTCCGCCAACATTCCCACACAAAATATATTGCGCATAGGCAATCGCCATCGGAAGTGTTCCACAACCTTCTGGTCCTACAAACAATTGAGCGTGCGGAATTCTTCCTGCTTCGGCACTCTTAGTTAAGTGATTTTTAATATGTTCCTGTCCTAAAATATCTTTTAAAAGCATGGAACAAACCTAATCAAAAATTACCAAAATTGGTAGAAAAGAAATCAAAAAGTTGGTTTTAGAAGAATTTAAAAAAATGCAAAATATGATATTTGTTATAAAGATTTAAAATACAATAATTTATATTTGCATTCGTTCAAATTAAAATTCGATACAAATGAAAACACTTAACGACTTCAATTTCAATAACAAAAAAGCAATTATCCGAGTAGATTTTAATGTGCCTTTAGATGAAAATTTTAAGGTTACCGATGCTACAAGAATCGAGGCAGCAAAGCCAACAATTGACAAAATATTGAAAGATGGCGGAAGTGTAATTTTAATGAGCCACTTAGGAAGACCAAAAGGAGTAGAAGCGAAATATTCGTTACAACACATCGTTTCAAAAACGGAAGAAATTTTAGGTCAAAAAGTACATTTTGCTTCGGATTGTATTGGAGAAATTGCAGAAAATGCAGCAAAAAATCTACAACCAGGCGAAATTTTATTATTAGAAAACTTACGTTTTTATGCCGAAGAAGAAAAAGGAGATGTGGGTTTTTCGAAAAAACTAGCTTCTTTAGGTGATATTTATGTGAACGATGCATTTGGAACAGCGCACAGAGCACACGCATCAACTACAATTATTGCGCAATTTTTTCAAGATGCGAAATGCTTTGGTTATTTGTTAGCTAAAGAAATTGAAAGCATCGAAAAAGTATTGAAAAATTCAGAAAAACCAGTGGTTGCGATTTTAGGAGGAAGTAAAGTTTCTTCAAAAATCACGGTGATTGAAAATATTTTAGATAAAGTAAACCACATGATTATTGGTGGTGGAATGACGTTTACGTTTATTAAAGCTTTGGGTGGAAAAATCGGAAATTCTATTTGCGAAGACGATAAATTAGAATTGGCTATCGAAATTCTAAAACAAGCCAAAGAGAAAGGCGTTCAAATTCACTTACCAGTTGATGTTATTGCTGCAGATGCTTTTTCAAATGACGCCAATACACAAGTAGTTGATGTGAAAAACATTCCAGATGGTTGGCAAGGTTTAGATGCAGGTCCAAAATCATTAGCCATTTTTAAACAAATTATTTTAGATTCAAAAACAATTCTTTGGAATGGTCCATTAGGTGTTTTTGAAATGGAAAGTTTTGCTAATGGAACGATTTCGTTAGGAGAATTTATTGCAGAATCTACTGCAAATGGTGCTTTTTCACTTGTAGGTGGAGGCGATAGCGTTGCGGCTGTAAAACAATTTGGATTAGAACCAAAGATGAGTTACGTTTCTAC
>CAZCIV010000125.1:0-2601 GCA_964498595.1 uncultured Flavobacterium sp. | reverse complement strand
GAATATTATTTCCCAATGTTTGAAGAGCATTTAGCAAAATATAACATTCCGTTAGAATTGAAATATCTAGCAATTGTTGAATCGGCTTTGAATCCAAGAGCGAAATCCCGTGTTGGAGCTTCAGGTTTATGGCAATTTATGTATCCAACAGGTAAACAATACAATTTAGAAGTTACTTCGTATGTAGATGAGCGTTATGATCCGTTAAAAGCAACAGAAGCCGCTTGTCAATATTTATCAAGTTTATACGGTATTTTTGGAGATTGGAGCATGGTTTTAGCGGCTTATAATTGCGGACCAGGAAACGTTTCTAAAGCAATTCGTCGTTCAGGTGGAAGTCAAAATTATTGGAACATTCGTAAAAATCTTCCAAAAGAAACTGCGAATTACGTTCCAGCCTTTTTAGCTACTTTTTACATTTACGAATTCAAAAAAGAGCACGGAATTATGCCTAAAAAAGCACCATTAACGTATTTTGAGACTGATACGATTATGGTGAAAAAACAAATGTCTTTCAAACATATTGCGGAGTTATTGGATATTTCAGAAGAACAATTAGAATTTTTAAATCCGATTTACAAATTAAAAGTAGTTCCGTTTGAAGCAGATGAACCTCATTATTTGCGTTTGCCAAAAAATAAAATGGGACTTTTTGTTTCGAATGAGGATAAAATTTACGCGTATTTGAATTATCTTGAAACGTATAAAGAAAAAACAAAAACTGAATTTATTGCTTCAACATCAAAAGATTCAATTGCTTCTGGTATAGATTCGACTTCAACGGTTGTTAACAAGCCTAAATTTGAACGAAAAACACAGTTTCATACCATTAAAAGCGGTGAAAGCTTAGGTAAGATTGCTGATAAATACAATGTTTCTATTTCTGAACTTAAAAATTGGAACAACATAAAAGGAAATAACATTCAGGCTGGAAAAAAATTAAAAATTTATTCTGATAAAAAAGTAATCACTAAAACGGAGTCTAAGCCCAATAATGACGGGATTTATACGGTTAAAAGCGGTGATTCGTTATTCTCAATTTCAAAACAATTTCCGGGCGTTTCCATTGATGATATAAAAAAATGGAACGATATTAGTGGTGATAATATACAACCCGGAATGAAATTAAAAATTAACGGATAAAATTTATTCTACACCATGAAAAAATTAGCAATTCTAACGTTTGTTGCCCTATCGTTTTTGTCTTGTAAAGAAACTTCTAAAGAAGAAACACAAGCTATTTTATCAGAATCTAATGGAAAAATCAATAATGTTTCAATTATTATTGATGATAATTTGTGGAATGGAGAAATAGGGGATAGCATTCGTAAAAAATTTGCTGCTCCAGTAGATGGTTTACCTCAAGAAGAGCCATTATTTACTTTAAATCAATATCCAACAAAAGTTTTTGAAGGATTCGTTCGTAAGAGCCGCAATATTATTGTTGTAAAAAAAGGCAAAGAAGCAGCATTTGTTTCTAATACCAACAAATTTGCAAAACCACAAAATATTTTCTTCATTTCAGGAACTGACACAGAAGATGTTTTGAATATTTTGGAAGAAAAATCAGCTGAAATCATCAAAACAATCAAAGCTGCTGAAATCATTGAGAATCAAATTCGAATGAAGAAATCTCTAGTTTCAGATGAGCAATTACAAAAAAAGTTTGGGATTAGTCTTCAAATTGGTTTTGGATATAAATATGACATGGTGAAAGACAATTTCGTTTGGTTACGTAAAGAATTTACCTCAGGTTACAATAGTATTTTAGTATATCAAGTTCCAATTGATAAAGTGGAAAATGGAGGTGATATCATCACGAATATCACTACTATGCGTGATGAAATAGGTAAAGCCAACATTCACGGAACATTGCCAAATACTTGGATGATTACTGAAGCCGCTTATGCTCCTTATTTGTTTGACGTAACAGTTGCAGGTAAAAAAACCTATTTAACCAAAGGAACTTGGGAATTGAAAAACGATTTCATGGCAGGACCTTTTGTTAATTACGCCATCAAAGACACTAAAAACAATCGTTATTTAATTTTAGAAGGGTTCACTTATAATCCATCAAAATCGAAACGTGATTTGGTTTTCGAATTGGAAGCGATTATTCAATCCGTTAAGTTTTTAAAATAATTTTTTGGTAATGGGTTAAAGGTAATTGGTAATAGGTTTTAAAACAATCTTTTTCCATCACCCATCACCCATCACCCATCACCAAATCATGATAAAATTCAAAATAAAGCGATTTAACGAGCTTTCTACATCCGAACTCTATTCTTTACTTCAACTACGTTCAGAAGTGTTTGTAGTGGAGCAAAATTGCGTTTATCAAGACATTGATGGCAAAGACGAGAAAGCGCTTCATATTTTAGGGTATTACAATGGCGATTTAGCTGCATATTCTCGTTTGTTCAACAAAGGCTATTATTTTGAAGAAACATCTATCGGACGTGTTGTAGTTAGCCCAAAATACCGCGATAAAAAATTCGGTCACGATTTAATGCGCGTTTCTATTGAGGCAATTAAAGAAAATTTCAACGAAACGGCTATTACTATTTCCGCTCAAGAATATCTCAAAAAATTCTACGAATC
>CAZCIV010000124.1:0-7335 GCA_964498595.1 uncultured Flavobacterium sp. | reverse complement strand
GACAAATTATTGGTTGGCGCGAATATGTCAGAGGAATTTATTGGAAAGAAATGCCAAATTATTCTAAAATGAACGCTTTAGAAAACTACAATCCTTTACCTGATTTCTTTTGGACCGGAAAAACCAAGATGAAATGCATGCAACATTCGATTTCCCAAAGTTTATCGGAAGCATATGCTCATCATATTCAGCGTTTGATGGTCATTGGCAATTTTTCTCTTTTAGCCCAATTGCATCCTGATGAAGTTGATGCTTGGTATTTAGGGGTCTACATCGATGCGATTGAATGGGTTGAAATGCCCAACATTCGTGGTATGAGTCAATATGCTGATGGTGGCATTGTAGCTACTAAACCATATGTTTCTTCAGGAAGTTACATTAATAAAATGAGTAATTATTGTGGTAGTTGTCATTACAAAGTAAAGGAGAAATTGGGCGAAAAAGCCTGTCCGTTTAATAGTTTGTATTGGCATTTTTTAGATGAGAAAAAACACCATTTTGCCAATAATCAAAGAATGAGCATGATATTAGCCCTACTAAGAAAAATGAAACCAGAAGAATTAGCAGCAACAAAAGAAAAAGCGATTTCGATTTTGGAGAATATGGAGAATTTATAAAAAAACCGAAGCATTACTTCGGTTTATACTTGTATATGTCCCCAATTTTGACCCCATTTAATACGGTAAATTTGCATTTCGGAAACGTTAAATTCTTTTGCTGTTTTTCTGACACTAAATTTATCTCCTTGTCGCTTCATTTTTAACTTTATTCGCATTACTTGAGTAGAGGTTAATTTTCTACCATCGCGTTTAATGTTATCTTCTTGAAATTTTTTAAAAGCGGCTTTTACTGCTGGACTTTTATGACCGTGAGCACGCATTTCTTCATAAGTTGCCCATTTTAGATTATACAATTGATTGTTCATTTTGTCATAATCAAGATGCAAAACATATTCTTGGTCTTCACTTACTCTTGGAATAAAAAGCTCCGCCACCATTTTATGAATGGCATGAGAATAATAACTTTTCTTTCCGTTAACGGATCTAACATAACGTAAAAAAAGAAAACCTTCAGTTGGAGCTCCTTTCAGAATTTTACCATTTTGAATTGTATCGGTAAAACTCTTAAGCCTTCCATAGTTTGAAACGGCATATCTAACTTTTCCGGGCACTTGGATGGGGTACTCTTTCCATTGCTCAATTACAAAGTGACTCATATTTTTGTCTTTAAATAAATTAAGGGGCGTATTATTTAAGACTTTCGTCTGATTTAATGCAATATATAAATTATTTTTTAAACTTGATTTTGTTTCCAACATTCATTTTTTGAGATTTCGCAAAAGCACCACACATGTGGAATAACATTCTTGCTCCAACATTCCCATCCCAATCGTCATCACCTGGCGCTACTTCTACTAAATCAAATCCGATGATTTCCTTATTCGTTTCAGCTAAGCGACTGAACAAATAAGCGGCTTGCTCAAATGAAAATCCGCCTGGAACCGGAGTTCCTGTATTTGGGCAATACCACGGATACATTCCGTCAATATCAAAAGAAATGCAAACTTTTTCAGGTAACGAAGCGATAATTTGGTCGCATTGTTGTTGCCACGTTTTGCCTTCGAAAGCTTCTTGTTTTAAATCCATATCAGTATGTACTAAAACTCTATCTTTTAAAGCTACTTCGACTTCTTGCTCACAAAAATCGCGAATTCCGACTTGTACAATTTTAGAAATTTGAGGAATTTGTAAGGCATTGTACATAATGGAAGCATGCGAATACGTGAATCCTTCATACGCAATACGTAAATCCATGTGCGCATCTAAATGCAAAATTCCGAAGTTGTCGTATTGGGTTGCTAACGCTTGGTAATATCCTAGTGGTGTTGAGTGATCGCCACCTAAAAGCACTACTTTTTTACCTTGGTTCATCCAATGCAACACACGGTCTTTAACTTCCTGATGTAATTCTTTACAAACTTTATTGATTTTATCTAAATCGGCTTGTAATGCTGGAAAAGTAGCTACATCTTCTCCGCTTTCTAACGCTTCAATTATGGGTTGGGCTAAACTTTTATATTTTTCTGAATTCTTTGCCCAATGTTCTGGCGCTTCATCCATGTAAATTCCTAATTTCCATAATTCCGGAAATTCTTGATGATTTAAATCTACTTGAAAAGAAGCATCTAAAACCGCATCTGGTCCTTCCGAAGCACCGGCTCCATAACTTACCGTTACTTCCCAAGGCACTGGAACTACAATAATTTCACTTTGTTCTGCTGAGAAAGGCAATCCAAAAACAGTTGCGTCTGCTAACCCAGGTTGTGATGGGTCGAAAGTACTAATTATATCTTGTTTTGTCATTTTTTTAGTTTCAGGTTTCAGGTTTCAAGTTTGAACCCTAAGTTATTATTTATTCAAAATTAGTTGTTTCAATATTTGCCCGAATTCGTACATATCTTCGAAAGAACAATAGAATGGCGCTGGCGCTAAACGAATTACATTAGGTTCTCTCCAATCTGTAATTACTCCGTTTTTCATTAATCGATCAAACAATTCTCTTCCTTGTCCGTGAAGATAAACCGATAATTGACAACCACGCTCTTCTTGATTAGATGGGGTTAAAATTTCAAAATCAGCTCCTTCTAATTCTTTATCAATTTCGTGAAGAATAAATTCTAAATATGAAGTAATTAAATTACGTTTTGTTATTAATTTATCCATTCCTACTTCGGCAAACATTTCTACTGAAGCTAAGTATGGTGCTAAAGATAAAATAGGAAGATTACTTACTTGCCAACCATCTGCTCCGTGTACCGGATCAAAGTCAGGTTCCATTTTAAAACGACGCTCTTTATTGTGGCCGTACCAACCTGCGAAACGTTTTAATTCTTTATCGTTATGATGTTTTTCATGCACAAAGAATCCCGATGCATTTCCTGGTCCTGAATTCATATATTTATAACTACACCAAGCAGCGAAATCTACATTCCAATCGTGAAGTTCTAGTTTGATATTTCCTGCAGCATGAGCTAAATCCCATCCCACGTAAGCTCCGTGTTTTTGCCCGGCAGCGGTAATGGTTTTCATATCAAAAACTTGACCTGTATAGTAATTTACACCACCTATTAAAACCAATGCTAACTCACTTCCAACCTCATCAATTTTAGCTAAAATATCTTCTATTCGAATATTAGCTTCACCCTCTCTTCGCTTTATTTCTACAATCGCATCTTTTGGATCATAACCGTGAAATTTTACTTGGCTTTGGAACATGTATTGATCACTTGGAAAGGCTTTTTCCTCACAAATGATTTTGTATTTCTTAGGTGTTGGGTTGTAAAAAGACACCATTAATAAATGAAGATTCACTGTTAGAGTATTCATCACTCCAACTTCAGAAGGCTTTGCCCCAACAATTTCACTCAATGGTGCTGCAAAACGTTCCTGATAATCCCACCAAGGTTTATCGGCATAAAAATGGCCTTCTACCGCTAAATTTGCCCAATCGTTCATTACTTCATCAACATATGCTTTCGTTCTTTTAGGTTGTAATCCTAAAGAATTTCCGGTAAAATAAATTACTTGTTTGCCGTTAACTTTTGGAAAATAAAATTCCTCTCTGTAATTTCTTAATTCGTCTTTAGCGTCTAAACTTTGCGCAAATTCGCGTGTGTTTTCAAAAATCATTTTTCTTGGTTGTTTGGTTAGCAAAAGTAATTAAAAGTTGTAAGGCATCCAACAATTAAAAAACTCAAAAATTGTATTTCAGATGTGCTATTTAAAAAGAAAAAATCCCAATCTTTCGATTGGGATTGATAAATTATATGATTAACATCGCATCTCCGTAAGAATAAAAACGGTATTTTTCTTGAATGGCTTCTTTGTATGCTTTCATCATTAAATCATGACCACAGAAAGCTGAAATCATCATTAATAATGTTGATTTTGGCGTATGGAAATTAGTAATCATACAATCGGCAATACTAAAATCATAAGGAGGATAAATAAATTTATTCGTCCAACCTGTGTAAGGATTTAGTGTTCTTTGAGAAGAAACAGAACTTTCCATTGCTCTCATAGAAGTTGTTCCTACACAACAAATTTTTCTCTTTTTAGCTTTTGCATTATTAACAATATCACAAGCTTCTTGCGTAATAATCATTTCTTCAGAATCCATTTTGTGTTTTGATAAATCTTCTACCTCAACTGGATTAAAGGTTCCTAAACCAACGTGTAGTGTTACTTCTGCAAAGTCAACACCTTTAATTTCTAAACGCTTTAATAAATGTTTAGAAAAGTGTAATCCAGCTGTTGGAGCTGCAACTGCACCTTCTTCTTTTGCATAAATCGTTTGGTAACGTTCCGCATCTTCTGGAGTTACTTCACGATTGATATATTTAGGAATTGGTGTTTCACCAAGTTCTACTAATTTTTCTCTAAATTCATCATAAGAACCATCATATAGGAAACGTAATGTTCTTCCACGCGAAGTAGTGTTATCAATCACTTCAGCTACTAATGAATCGTCATCACCAAAATATAATTTATTTCCAATACGAATTTTTCTAGCAGGATCTACTAAAACATCCCACAAACGTTGTTCTGCATTCAATTCTCTTAATAAGAAAACTTCGATACGTGCACCTGTTTTTTCTTTATTTCCGTATAAACGTGCTGGAAAAACTTTTGTATTGTTTAACACCATCACATCACCATCATCGAAGTAATCGATAACGTCTTTGAATAATTTGTGTTCAATAGTTCCGGTTTTTCTATTAACTACCATTAATCGAGATTCATCTCTGTTTTCGGTTGGAAATTCCGCTAATAATTCTTCTGGTAAATTGAAATTGAAATGAGATAATTTCATTTTTTTTAGTTTAAAAGTTTATAGTTTAAAGAGATGTTAACTCCTAAACAAGGTTGCAAATATACAATCTGAAAATAGGGGTTGTCAAGTAAATTGAGATTTATTTTTATGAAACCTCATTTTACCTAACAACCCCAAAGGATTTACTTAGCAAACTACTATTTTAAATCTATTGAATTCTATTTTATAATTAAATATCCCATATAAAACAAGAATGAATACAATAGAAAAAGTGTAATTTCAAGTTTATATTTTTGAATAGATTTCATTATTTTTTAATTAGTTTTTGAGTTGCAATTGCTCCATTTACATCTTCTACTCTAACCATATAAATTCCTGAATTTAATGAATTCGTTTCAATTTGTTTATTAGAAGATTGTAATACTTTTTGCCCTTGAATATTGTAAATTTCTACTGATTTGATTTCATTTTCAATTTCAATGTTTAATACATCATTCACCGGATTTGGATACATCGCCACTTTTAAATTGTTTTGATTGAAATTTTGATGACCTAATGTATTATTAAAATTATATAGATTCGTTATTTCTGTTTGAGTAAGAGCATAATTATAAATTTTTAAATCATCAACTACTCCATTAAAGCTATTTGACCCTTGATACGATCTTCCTAAATAAAAACTAGTTTCATTTGCCGTGTTCCAATCTGGTTTAACCGCACTAGTTATCAAAACTCCATCTAGATAAATGGATGCTAAGTCTGTTGTTGTATCAAATGTAACAACTAAATGTTTCCAAGTATTTAATTGGATACTAGTAGCGCTCGTTAAATCATTTGCCCATGCATAATAATTTATGAGATTTGATTTCAAAGAAAAACCATAGGATTGATTAGCTGCTGGTGAACCATAACTAAACAAAAAGTTGTCGAAAAAATAACTATTCATTTTAATCCAAATGGATATAGAACGAGAAGCGTTTCCAATTGGCAAGTTAGCTAAAGATGCTACAGTACCAGCACTATTTAACTGTAAAGCACTATTAATATTTCCATTTCTATCTGTTGTAAAATTTCCTGTAGCATTAAAACTATTTATAGAAGTTACATCATAATAAGAATTATTAAAATTAAAGCTATAAATTTCATTATTTGTTATTGGAACTAATGAATTATAAGTGTATAAATTGTTTATTTCTGTATCTGTTAAAACATAATTGAATATTTTTAAATCATCAATTGCTCCATCAAAATTTAATTCACCACCTACGCCTACGCCTAATTTAAATATATTACTATTGTTTATGGTATTCCAAGTTTTTGGTTGACTTGCAATCATAACATTGTTTTTATAAATCTTAGCTGTTGTACCATCATAAGTATATACAAAATGGTACCAAGTGGAAGGATTATTGCTAGAACTTGCATTAAAATTATTTGCATAACCAAAATAATCAACTGTTGTACTATTAAAAGATCCACCAATTGCATTGCTGTCAGAACTTTGTCCGTAAGAAAAAGTCATATTGTAAGGCGATTGCATTGTATTAACTTTAGCCCAAAACGAAATAGTTCTAGCAGAATTTCCATAAGGTAATCCATTTATTGTAGCAGAAGTACCTGTATTTTGAATATTAAGTGCACTATTAGAATTCCCATTTCTATCTGTTGTGAAAGATGTACCAGTATTTGAACCAAAAGGCGCATTTCCAAGTAAATTATTATAGGTATTATTAAAATTATATTCTGCTATTGTCTGATTTACAGTTGATACATTTTGAGTAATTTCTAAATCATCTACATTAACATAAGCATAATTCGCACTATGATTTACCTCAACTTTAAATCTGACCACACTTCCAGAAGTAATAACACCAGCCGCAATATTTCCAGTTATTTTTCCTGTATCGTTAAAACAACTTGTTGGAAAATTTGTTGAAGTTGCAAATTGAACAAAAGTTGCACTATTATTTACAGCATAATATAATTTTATATTTCCTGAAAAACTTGCAGAACTATTGTTTTTATTGTAACCAACAGAAAATGTAATTTGTTCCCCATTTGAAGTATAATTTTGTGTCACAAAATAACCTGTTTGAACTCCACCATTTCCTAATTGCGTTAAATTTATACGCATTGAATAAGTTCCATCACAAGAAACCGATCCATCATTAACAATATTAAAGCTGTTATATGCCCAACCAGATGGAACTGATCCCAACTCAAAACTTTCTGTTACATTAATTTGCGCACTTAACACACTAAAAAAAAGAACGAATAAAAAAGAAAATAATTTTGTTTTCATAATTGTCTCATTAAAAATTTTGGTAAAATTAGTAGTCGGATTTGTCATAAAATGAATGAGTTAACGAAACTGCATTTTGAGTTAACGAAAACAAAAACAAAATAAAAACCACTTCTTCATTAACTGAAACAGAATTTTCATTAACTGAATCATATCATATTTAATAGTATTTTTACATTTGGATAAATTTCTAAATTGAA
>CAZCIV010000123.1:0-7350 GCA_964498595.1 uncultured Flavobacterium sp. | reverse complement strand
TTATAAATCCACGTTTAATGAAAATAAGCTTTGATAAAAGTATTATTAATCCTATTTATTTCAAAAATTTATTTAAAAGTGATTATTTATTAAAACAACTTTCAAAATTATCTAGGGGAGGAACGATGGATATTATTAATTCAGGGATAGTTAAAGAAATTAAAATACCAGTTCCGCCGATAAAACTTCAAAACCAATTTACTTTAATAGTTGAAAAAGTAGAAAGTTTAAAAAAGGAATATGAAGCTAGTTTATCGGAGTTAGAGAATCTGTATGGAGTTTTGAGTCAAAAGGCTTTTAAGGGAGAGTTAGATTTAAGTAAAGTAAATGCAGAAATAGCTAACGAAGAAATTAAAACACCTATTGCTGGCTCTTTAGAACCTCTAAAAGAAGACGTTAAAGTCTCCCCAGTTTCTAAAAAAGAAATTGAAAAGTTCAAATATGTTTCAAAAACTAAAAGAGATATAACCAATTTGTCTTTAGCAGATTATTATGGGATTCCATTAGATATTCAAGTAAGAAGAGAAAATATTGATTTTGATTTTATTGATGACGATTTGTTTTACCAATTTTTATTAAAGGATCATTTTAAAAACGAATCATTTACATCACTGGATTTATACGAAAAATTGCATAACCTTTTCTATCATAATGGTAATATGGATTTTGACCATGTGAAATGGAAGAATATTATATTTCAATTCCTTGATTCAACCCCTCCTCTTTTAGAACAAATTTATGATGAAATAGATAATACCGTAAAACTAAAACTTACCGATGAGGCTTATAAGGCTTAAAATAAATCAAACCAATGGTTTTCGTTCATTAAAGAAAGGTTTCGAGATTTTCTTCTTGAGAGATTTTCATTTTAATAAGGCTAGTGAATTTAATCCATACATATTAGCAGGAAACAATGGTAGTGGAAAATCAAATGTGTTAGAAGCATTAGCTGAAATATTCTTTCACTTAGATTGTATTTATTTAAGTAAAAAACCTAATTACTTTGAAAAAAATCAAGAAAATCCAAAAGGATTTGATCCAAAAAAATCAAGAATAAACGCCTATGAATTAGAATATTTTACTTTTCTGGATAAAAACGTTTTCCCGAATGAAGTTGATTATACTAAAAAGGCCCATATAAAAATTACTAAAAAGAGTAATGAATCTCCAACCATTAAGTGGTTGAACAAAGAAACGTTTTTGCATAATACCGAATTGAATGCAAAAGAAACAAAACATTTATTACCAGAGTATGTTGTGGGGTATGCATCCGGTAATAATGAAACTTTAAGTTTACCTTTTTTTAAAAGCCGATTTTTACAATATGATGCTTATATAAGTGATTTAATTAATAGCGAATTTGTTGATCCAAAACCTGAAAATTCATTAGTTTATTTAGATGAAACTTTTAGTCAAGCAATATTGCTAACTAATTTATTGATGTATGATAATGTAGATGAAATTGAGAATGAGAAAGAAAATAAAATATTAAAACCATTTAAAGATTACGTTAAATTATTAGATGTAGAATCATTTCGAATCATTATTAGAACAGATAAAAAAATTGAAATTCCATTATTCAATAATCCTAACGGAAATCCTAGATATGGTGATACAGAAAAAGTCAGGTTATTACAAAATGTAGATTTACAAACTGAAGATAAAAGCATTTTCATCCGATCTTATTTAGAAAAATTGAAACGTTGTGCGACCTATTGTGATGAATATCAAAACTATGATACTTATGCAGAAGATGGTTATGCAGAAGATTATTTTGATGACAGAGGTTATTTAATTTTAGATTTTAACGTTAACAATGCAACAAAAAAAGCGTTTCAATTTCACTTTGAAAAAAATCCTTTAAAACTTTTTGAATTGTTTCAATTGTTGTTAGTGTTAGACAACAATGAAGTTACAATTAAAAACAAACAACGGGCTTACAGCTCAGAAAATATATTTATTAATCAAGATATTCATCAAATACCACTAGAAGAAAGTCGAATCTTAAGATTTAAAGATTTTTACATCAAAAAGGAAAACTTAAAAGAAGGTATTTACACAAAAGCCCTTTCCGATGGAGAGCATCAATTTTTACATACACTAGGGCTTTGTTTACTTTTTAAAGACACACGTTCATTATTTCTTTTAGATGAACCAGAAACACATTTTAATCCAGACTGGAAAGCTAAATTTATATCCAGTATTAGAAATTGTTTTAATAAAGAAGAAAAGGAGAGTAATGAAACAATGCGAGAAATGCTGATTACTACACATTCTCCATTTTTAATTTCTGATAGTAAAAGTGATTATGTATATGTTTTTAAAAAGAACAGATCAACAGGCAAGGTTGAAGAAATTGTGCGTCCCGAATTTCAAACTTTTGGATCTTCAGTAAATAAAATAGGGATTAGGATTTTTGAAATGCCTAATACAATTGGAGAATATGCTCAACAAAGAGTAGAAGAATTTAGGACTGAATTTGAATTATTAAAAACTCCAAAACAAATGGAAGATTTAATAATCAAAATCAATAAAGAATTAGGCGAATCCGTTGAACGTATCTTACTAGTAAATGAAATTATTACAAAATTAGAAAGTCTAGAATAATGCATTTTAATTACATACCTATTGAACACGAAATAGATAAGCTTCAAGGCTATCTTGATTACTTATTTTTTGAAATTTGGCTAAATGCAGAAGGTGTTTTTAACTCGGCATTATTAAAAACTAATGAGGAATTATTTGAAATTTATGAAGTTCTTGAAGTTCAAGATTCAGAATGGGGTAATTTTTTCAACAGTAGAATTGCTTCAATATTTAATGAATTTGCAACAGTTGATGCAGAATATAAAAACACTTTAAGAAATAGTTATATAGCTAACAATAACATTGAAGGTCTTTGTAATAATAAAGAAATAATTCCAATAACATATCAAGATATCAATGCGAGATATCCTAAATTAGCTGCAATACTAAAAGAATTTTATTCTCGAATTTACGGTAGCAAATCTCCTTTCAATTTAAAAGTTTTTGGATTTTTAAATGAAACTCTTTTGCAAGATTATGATACCGAATTTATGAAAATAAATGATAAAGAGATTTGTCCATTTTGTGGCATCAATTTTTTGAAAGGAAACAATCATACTTATAGAGAAGCTTATGATCATTTCATTCCAAAAGGAATCTACCCCTTTAATGCTATTAATTTTAAAAACTTAGCTCCAATGTGTCATGAATGCAACTCTACATATAAACTAACCAAAAAACCAATATATTTTACTGATGTTCATGTAATAAATCCTATTGAGAGAGAAAGAGAAAGATCATTTTCTTTCTATCCATATGCAGCGAATAACATTCAATTAAATTTCAAAATCAACTTAAAAACAAATAAAATTGGAGAAATGACTCCTAATGATATTGACTTAATAATTGAAGCAGAGAATAATGATGAACAAATAGAATCATGGAAAAGAGTATTTGGTTTAGAGGAAAGATACAAGGCTTTATTATGTAGCCCAAATGCCGGAAAAGATTGGTATAATTCCATTATGGATGAATATCAAAATGCCGAAGCATTATCTGACATAAAAGGTGCAGAACAGTATTATGAAGTAATATTAAAAGATGCTAAGAAAAACTTAATTTCTGGGCATGGATTTATTAAAAGTGTATTTTTAGAAGAATGTAAAAGTAAAGGGTTATTTGAAAAATAAAAAAATGATAATATATAAACTTGGTTGCATTTGGGGCAAAGGTGCTCCAGACTTTTACGAAATGATTAAAAGTAAAAGTATTTCATTAAGCCATACTCATGATTGTAAGCCTAAAAAAGATTCTGTAATCCTTATAACCAATGGACACACGATAAAAGCTATAACAATACTTTTAGAAGACTGTAAGCCTGTAACAACAAATCCAGAATTAAAAGATTCATTTGCTGAATATAACATAAGCTACAATAATGAAACGCTTTATGCAAAATCAAAATGGATTGAACTCAAACCTGAAGATTATTTTTTATTCAAAACTCAAGATGGAATTTGTCAAGTACACAAACCAGAAATTCATCAAATCACAAAATCTCTTCTATCGAAATATATGCTAAACGAAAATCTTGAAAAAAAAATTGAGTTACTTAAATTCAAAAAGCAAATCATTCTCCAAGGCCCTCCTGGAACAGGAAAAACAAGAGAAGCAAAATTAATTGCAGAATCATTACTAGGACTAAATGAAATTGTAGAGATTGATTTTTTTAGAGAAATATTAGTATCTACAAAAAAAATACCTGCAACAAAAAACAATAACTCCTTTTATATCGAGTCCTTCAATAATGACATTATAAGTTTTAAATCATCAATTTCTTATAACAATTTCAGTTATTCTTTAATTGAACTTTATGAATGCTACACATCAAATGACTTCATAAAAGAAGATTTTGTTAATTATCCTCAATATTCAAAGAGATGTACAGTAATATACATATTAAATAATTATAAAAAAGAAATTATCTCAGAACAATTTAAACTTATACAATTCCATCCAAGTTATACCTATGAAGATTTTGTTAGAGGAATTGTTTCAAAACCTACTGAAAATGGAGATGGTGTTTTATTTGAAACTGAAAATAAAGTGATGGCTTCATTTGCAGAAAAAGCATTAAATAACTTTAAAGATAGCGAAAAAGGTATTACTGAATTGTCATTAGAAAAATGGTTAAACGAACAATTCGAAAAGTTCATTTTTCATTTATCTGAAAAATTGGAAAAAGAAGAAAAAATCGAGGTAACAGAATCAGTTTTTATAGTTGAATTAGATGAAGATGCCTTTCGATATAAGGGATTAAAAGGTTGGAACAAAAAAGGTAATCGAATGCTTTTTAAAGACATTAAACAAGCTTTTATTGATGAAAATTTAGAAAGACAAGATATAAAACAAAATCAAAATTTATCAGGATTAGCAAAATGGCATGCGAGCTATTACATAAGAGTTCTTGATATGTTTAAAACTTTTTTAAAAGATGAAGGTTTAAGTTTTAAAGTAAATAGTTTTAAAACTGAAAAATTAAAAAACTATGTATTAATTATTGATGAAATAAACAGAGCTAATTTACCTTCTGTTTTAGGTGAATTAATATATGCTTTGGAATACCGTGACCAACCCGTAGAAAGCATGTATGCTATTGATAAAAAAAATGAACTTATTTTACCTTCAAATTTGTTTATTATAGGTACAATGAACACAGCAGATAGAAGTGTTGGTCATATTGATTATGCAATAAAAAGACGTTTTGCATTTGTAGATATTTTACCCTCTGATCAAGCTATTGACGATGTTATCAATGAACCTTCATTAAATACAAAAGCTAAAGATTTATATAAAAAAGTAGCTGAATTATTTAATGAAGATAAAGAAAAGAATGTTTATCTTCAATCCGATTTTAAAGCCAAAGATGTGCAATTAGGACATAGTTACTTTTTAGCTAAAACTGAAAAACAATTAGAATTAAAATTAGAGTTTGAAATCAAACCATTATTGTTTGAATATGTAAAAGATGGTATTTTAAGTGAAGAGACAATAGAAGAAATTTCGAAATTATGATAATCACTATTCAAGAACATTTTAATGGTTTTGATTTAAAAAGAGAATTTGATTTCGAAAATACATTGCCTTTCGATAGAGACTTCTCTTATCAATATAAAAGAAAGTTCAAGAATGAAAAAGTTGATTGCTACAGAATCTATTCCGACAAAGAAAATAAAAAACACTTTATAGCAAACAGCTATTTTATTGGGATCGATTGGATTATTGAAAAAGAAAAAGCTATTTATGTTGAACCAAAACTAAACAATAATTCAGCCCAACAAACGGATTACCTTAAAATGCTATTTTCAGCATTAAAACATCCAGATGTTGCCAAATATACCGATGATTTATTTGAAATTAAATGGGATAAAACCGAAATTGAAATAGAACAGCACCAAGATCTATTGACACCTTTGTTAGTTGTACAGTATTTGAGATTGGTTAAAGAAATTGTGCGTAAAGGATTAAAAAAATCCTATTACAAAGTAGAAAACAATTTATATGCAAAAGTAAAAGGTAAAGTTTTAGTAAGTCAAACTATAAAACATAACCTAGTTAAAAACAAACCTCTCCACACCTATTGTGGATATGATGAATTTGGATTAAATGGTTTGGAAAATAGATTGCTCAAAAAAGCTTTGGTTTTTATTCAACGTTATTTACCAAACATTAAAAATCTACAATCCGAAAAGTACACAACTGAAATTTTTAACTATATCAACCCTTCCTTTGAGTTTGTCTCAGAGGAAGTTAATCTTCATGATATAAAACATACCAAAACTAATGCGTTTTTTAAAGAATATGAAGAAGCCATTAAGCTTGCTAAATTAATTTTAAGACGATTTGGCTACAATATAACAAACACTCAAGAAAAAACCATTAAAACACCTCCTTTTTGGATTGATATGAGCAAATTATTTGAATTGTATGTTTATAGTAAACTAAAAGAAAAATTCAATGGAATTGGAGAAATAGTATATCATAAAAAATTTAATGGTCTCGAACCTGATTTTATCTTAAGATCCAATGATGATAAATATAAGATGGTCGTTGATGCAAAGTATAAGCCTCGTTATGACTTACAAAATATTAGTATTGATGATGCCAGACAATTGAGCGGTTATGCAAGGTTAAAATCAATCTATAAATATTTAGATATGAACCAAAATGAAATTATTGATTGTTTGATTATTTATTCGGATCAAAATATAAATAGAGATAATTTTAAAGGCAATTTTGAATTTACAGCGATAGATAATTATGTGAATTTTTATAAAATTGGAATTGAATTACCAAGTCATACACAATGAAATAAATGAGTAAAAATTTTAGAAAAAATCAAATAACAACTTTTATAGATTTAAATTCGATTGAATCTTTAGGAATTAGTAAAGTTATTTTCAACAATTCCAATAGACTAAAAAAAGATGCATTTTTTTTAGCAAAAGAAAAACGCTCATTCAGTAGTGCTACATCATTACTAATTTTAAGTTTGGAAGAATTAATAAAAGCTACAATCGTAGAACTTCATTCTCTTAATTATCCAGTTTATGAGAGTAAAATAATTTCTAAAATTTTTAATAATCACAGAACAAGGCATCAATTTGCTGGTATGATTGATACTCTAAACGGATTAAACATCTTGTTGAGATTAATTCACAAAGGATTAAATAGAAAAGAAGTTTTTCAAGAAGGTAAAATGAATGATGAAAATATTAAAAATTTGTCAGCTGGAATTAACTCTTTTTGTGACTTGTTAAATAA
>CAZCIV010000122.1:2397-7388 GCA_964498595.1 uncultured Flavobacterium sp. | reverse complement strand
TTAGAAGATATTGAAGACTTGAAAGCCGATTTACAAAGTGTTTTCGAAAAATTGCCAGTTCAAAATTTAGTTTAGGTTTTTGTTTGTTTGAAGGCTGCCGATAGACCTACCTAAAGGCAGCCTTTTTTTAAAAAGAAAGATGAGTAAAATTCAAAAAATAGTATTCCAAAATGTTCCATTGCAAAATGGAGTAGTGCAAGCAAAAGTGATTTTGTCCTATCAATTGTTTGGGCAACCTGTTGGTTCAGCTCCTTTGGTAGTGGTGAATCATGCTTTGACAGGAAATTCGCAAGTTATTGGAGAAAACGGTTGGTGGCAATCGTTAATTGGTGAGGATAAAATTATTGATACCAAAAAATATGCAGTTTTAGCTTTCAATATTCCTGGAAACGGTTATCAAGATGCAGAAAATTTGATTGAAAATTATCAAGATTTCACCACTTATGATATTGCTAATTTATTTTGGAAAGGAATCGATTCGTTTAAAGTGAATCAAGTTTTTGCAGTGATTGGTGGAAGTTTAGGCGGAGCAATTGCTTGGGAAATGGCAGCGATTCGACCAAAAGCAATTGCAAATTTAATTCCCGTCGCAACAAATTGGAAAGCTTCTGATTGGTTGATTGGAAATGTATTAATTCAAGATTTGATTCTGAATAATTCTAAAAATCCAATTCACGATGCACGAATTCACGCCATGTTATTGTATCGAACACCCGAATCACTTCAAGAAAAATTCCAGACCAAATTGCAAAACTCGGAAGGATTGTTTCAAGTGGAAAGTTGGTTGTTGCATCACGGAGAAAAATTGCAAAATCGATTCCAACTTTCGGCTTACAAACTCATGAATCATTTATTGAAAACTACGAATATTTTTAAAAACAAAAGTAAGCCAGAAGTTATTACAAACATTACATCTAACATTCATTTAATAAGTGTGGATACCGATTACTTTTTTACGGCAGACGAAATTAAAAACGCTTTTCAGGAAATCAAAAACTACAAAAACAATGCATTTTATCACGAAATCAAATCCATTCACGGACACGATGCTTTCTTGATAGAATTCGAACAATTAAACAACATACTTAAACCCATATTTAATTAGAAAAAATGAAAATATTAAAATTTGGAGGAAAATCATTAGCAAACGGAGAAGGATTGCAAAAAGTAGTGCAAACGATTGCTCAAAAATATTTCAATAACGAACCCATTGCAGTCGTAGTTTCGGCAAGAGGAAACGCTACTGACGAATTGGTTATTTTATTAAAAAAAGCACAAGCCAACATCAATTTTCAAGCAGATTTTGAGCAATTTAAAAAATACCAATTGGAAGGTGTGAAAGAAAACATCTTCGAAGAAGAATTCTCAGTTTTGCAGAAATTATTAGAAGGCGTCTCGCTTTTAGGAGATTACAGCGATAAAATCAAAGACCAAGTCATTGCGTATGGCGAAATTCTATCCGCAAAATATGTAGCTTATGTATTGAACGAGAACAGTATTAAAGCACAATTTTCAGATGCGCGACAATTGATAAAAACGGATATAAATTTTGGAAATGCGCAACCAATTGACGCTGTTTCAAAGCGAAATGTCTTGGATTATTTTGAGAAAAATACGGATAAAGTTAATATTGTAACGGGATTTATTGGTTCGACATTACACAATGAAACTACGACTTTGGGAAGAAATGGAAGTAATTACACCGCTTCATTATTGGCGAATTACTTAAATGCTGAAGAATTTCAAAATTATACACACGTTGACGGAATTTTCACTGCCAACCCAGATTTAGTTGCCGATGCGAAAAAAATCGAGCGTTTGTCTTTTAATGAAGCAAATGAGTTGGCAAACTTCGGGGCACAAATTTTACATGCCAAAACCATTATTCCTTTGGTGGAAAAAAACATTCCATTACGCATTTTAAATACTTTCAATCCGGAAAATAACGGAACGTTAATTACTTCGGAACAAACTAATGAAGGCATCAAATCGCTTTCGGTTTTAACCAATGTGTCGCTGATTAATTTAGAAGGAAGAGGTTTGTTAGGGAAAACAGGGGTTGATGCAAGAATTTTCCGTGTGATGGCTGAAAACGATATTAGCGTGAGTATCATTTCGCAAGGTTCTTCGGAAAGAGGAATTGGTTTGGTGGTGAGTTCTGACAAGGCTTCCAAAGCATTAGTTGGTTTAGAAAAAGAATTTGAAACCGATTTCTATACGAAAGATGTCAATAAAATTTCGGTAAACGATAACATTGCGGTGATTTCGATTATTGGGCAAGATTTAACCAATTTTCACAAACCTTACACGGCTTTAATCCGAAATAAAATCACGCCAATTTTGTTGAATAATACGGTTACGGGAAGAAATATTAGTTTGGTCATTAGTCAAGATGAATTCAAACGTGCTTTAAATGTAATTCACGGCGAAATTTTTGGTGTAGCAAAAAAAATCAACATTGCTATTTTCGGTCACGGAACGGTTGGCGGAACTTTGATTTCCCAAATTTTAGAATCGGCAAAAAATATCGAAAAACGAAAAGGAATCAAGTTAAATGTATTTGCGATTGCGAATTCAAAGAAAGTCTTGTTGAATAAATTTGGAATTAGCGAAAATTGGAAAGCAACGTTAGAAGATAAAGGTCAAGATTACAAAGTAGAAGATATTATCGCTTACGCCAAAGAACACCATTTGGAAAATTTAATTGCAATTGACAACACCGCAAGTGCTACTTTCATTGAAAATTACATTTCGTTAGCCGAAAATAGTTTCGATTTGATTTCTTCCAATAAAGTAGCAAATACAGTAAGTTATGATTTCTATAAAAAACTGCGAAAAGTATTGAAAGACAACCAAAAAGAATATCTATACGAAACCAATGTTGGTGCAGGGTTGCCGTTAATTGATACCATAAAATTACTGCATTTATCAGGTGAAAATATCACCAAAATAAAAGGTGTTTTTTCAGGAACATTGAGTTATTTATTCAATAATTTTTCAATTGAAAACAAAAAATTCAGCGAAGTTTTAAAAGAAGCCATCGACAAAGGTTTCACAGAACCAGATCCAAGAGAAGATTTAAACGGAAACGACGTTGGAAGAAAATTATTAATCTTAGCACGCGAATTAGATTTACAAAACGAATTCGAAGAAATCCAAATCCAAAACTTAATTCCAGAAGCTTTACGAGAAGGAAGTGCAACCGATTTTCTAAAACGCTTATCCGAATTAGACGCAATTTACCAAAACATCAAAGACGATCAAGGACCAAATGAAGTGCTACGTTACATCGGTGAATTATCAGGCGATTTACAACAAGACAAAGGAAAATTGGAAGTAAAATTAATTTCCGTTCCAGCTAATTCTGCTCTAGGTTCATTAAAAGGTTCGGATTCTATTTTTGAAATTTATACGGAATCTTACGGTGAACAACCTATCGTAATTCAAGGAGCTGGAGCAGGAGCTTCTGTTACTGCAAGAGGCGTTTTTGGCGATATTTTGCGCTTATCTGAAAAAAAATTATAACCACCCAAACTCAAAACCTGCAAGATGTAAAAGTCTTGTGGGTTTTACACTTTAACAGTTCAACGATTAATCAATTCAACAAGCAAAAACAATGAGCAACCAAAATTTAGGATTAGAAACCCAAGCCATCAGAACGCAATTAGAACGCACTCAATATTTAGAACATTCCGTTCCCTTATATCTAACTTCGAGTTTTATTTTTGAAGATGCTGAAGACATGCGCGCTTCTTTTGCAGAAGAAAAAGAACGCAATATTTATAGCCGATTTTCCAATCCCAACACATCCGAATTTGTAGAAAAAATTTGTTTAATGGAAGGAGCAGAAGACGGTTACGCTTTCGCAACAGGAATGGCAGCTGTGTATTCAACTTTTGCGGCTTTATTGAATTCAGGAGATCATATCGTTTCAGCAAGTAGTGTTTTTGGTTCCACGCATACGTTGTTTACCAAATATTTTCCAAAATGGAATATTACAACAAGTTATTTCGATGTCAATAAACCAGAAACAATTGAAAATTTCATTCGACCGAATACGAAAATTCTTTATGCGGAATCACCAACCAATCCAGCAGTTGATATTCTAGATTTAGAATTGTTGGGTAAAATTGCAAAAAAGCACAATCTGATTTTAATTATCGATAATTGTTTTGCGACTCCTTACATTCAAAATCCTATTCAATTTGGGGCCGATTTAGTGATTCATTCTGCAACCAAATTAATCGATGGTCAAGGTCGTGTTTTAGGCGGTGTTACCGTTGGGCATTCTGATTTAATTCGTGAAATTTATTTATTTTCTCGTAATACCGGACCCGCTTTGTCGCCTTTCAACGCTTGGGTATTGTCCAAAAGTTTAGAAACCTTGCCAGTTCGTATCGAAAAACATTGTGAAAATGCTTTAAAAGTTGCCGAATTTTTAGAAAATCATCCGAATGTTGCTTCAGTGAAATATCCGTTTTTGAAATCGCATCCACAATATGATGTCGCAAAAAAGCAAATGAAATTAGGAGGAAACATCGTAGCTTTCGAAATCAAAGGCGGAATTGAATCGGGAAGAAAGTTTTTAGATAAAATCAAACTATGTTCGTTATCTGCCAATTTAGGTGACACACGTTCTATTGTAACACATCCAGCTTCTACAACGCATAGTAAATTAACAGAAGAAGAACGTTTGGCAGTTAGTATTACGGATGGTTTGGTGCGCGTTTCTGTTGGTTTGGAAACCGTTCAAGACGTAATTAACGACTTAAAACAAGCGTTAGAATAAAAGTTTTTAAGATATTTTACAGATTTATATTCTGTTTAAAATTATTAATTTATAATGTAAATATATAAATAATCTTTTTTTAATGAAATTTTAGAAAATATTTCATTATTTCAATTTTGTCACTACATTTGCAGTGTTCATAATTATAGTGTTTGTTATCACGAAAGCTGGAGGGAATAGACCCTGTGAAAGCTTAGCAACC
>CAZCIV010000122.1:0-2297 GCA_964498595.1 uncultured Flavobacterium sp. | reverse complement strand
ATGTCAAAAATTCAAGAAGAAATCAAAAAACGAATTCTCGTGCTCGATGGAGCTATGGGAACGATGTTACAACGTTATAAATTTGAAGAAGAAGATTTTAGAGGCGAACGTTTCAAAGATTTTCCGCATCCTTTAAAAGGAAACAACGATTTGCTTTCCATTACCCAACCCGAAGCTGTAAAATCAGTACATCGTGCTTATTTTGAAGCCGGTGCTGATATTGTAGAAACCAATACTTTTTCAGGAACTACTATTGGAATGGCGGATTATCATATGGAAGATTTGGTGTATGAATTGAATTTTCAATCTGCAAAAATCGCTCGTGAAGTCGCTGATGAATTTACAGATAAGCCAAGATTTGTAGCAGGTTCTATCGGCCCAACCAACAGAACAGCATCAATGTCGCCAGATGTAAATGACCCAGGATTTCGAGCTGTGAATTTCGATGACTTAAAAATCGCTTACAAACAACAAGTTGAAGCGTTAATTGATGGTGGTTGCGATTTACTTTTGGTAGAAACTATTTTCGATACTTTAAATGCAAAAGCCGCTTTGTTTGCGATTGAGGAAGTGAAAGAGGAACGCAATATCGATATTCCAGTAATGGTTTCAGGCACAATTACCGATGCTTCTGGAAGAACACTTTCAGGACAAACAGTGGAAGCATTTTTAATTTCTATTTCGCATATTCCTTTATTGAGTGTTGGGTTTAATTGTGCCCTTGGAGCAGATCAATTGAAACCCTATTTGAAACGATTAGGAAATAACACCTCGTTAAATATTTCGGCACATCCTAATGCAGGTTTACCAAATGCTTTCGGTCAATACGATCAAACGCCAGAAGAAATGCAACAATTAATTCGGGAATATTTGCAAGAAAATTTAGTGAATATCATTGGTGGATGTTGCGGTACAACGCCAGAACACATCAAATTAATAGCTGAGGTTGCAAAAGAATTCAAACCTAGAACACAACAATTGAAATCCGTTTAATAGGTGAAATCCGTGGCAAAAATAAAACAATGAAAAACAGTACCATAAAAATACAATTCGAAACATTTTTACAGTCGCAACGATGTTGGGTTTGCCAATACGTTAGTAGCAGTAAATCCTTTTGGAAAGATGTTGCGAAACATTATAAAAGAATAAGTAATGAGTTATAATTCCGATAAATATTTAAAATTATCAGGTTTAGAACCTTTGATTGTAACTCCAGAAACCAATTTTGTAAACGTTGGAGAACGAACAAACGTAACCGGTTCTAGAAAATTTCTTCGATTAATTAAAGAAGAGAAGTACGATGAAGCCTTAGATATCGCACGTGCTCAAGTAGAAGGTGGCGCTCAAATCATCGATGTCAACATGGATGAAGGAATGTTGGATGGCGTTTATGCGATGACCAAATTCCTAAATCTAATCGCGGCTGAACCCGATATTGCGCGAGTTCCTGTTATGATAGATTCTTCAAAATGGGAAATCATCGAAGCGGGTTTAAAGGTCATTCAAGGGAAAGGTGTGGTAAATTCGATTTCCCTAAAAGAAGGAGAAGCCACTTTTATTCATCATGCCAAATTAATCAAACGATACGGAGCCGCAGTAATCGTAATGGCTTTTGACGAAAATGGTCAAGCGGATACTTACGAAAGACGTATCGAAATCTGTAAAAGAAGTTATGATATTTTGGTGAACCAAGTTGGTTTTCCAGCAGAAGATATCATTTTTGATCCTAACATTTTTCCAGTTGCAACCGGAATGGAAGAGCATAAATTAAATGCTTTAGATTTCTTCCGTGCTACCAAGTGGATTCGCGAAAATCTACCTTATGCACATGTTTCGGGTGGCGTGAGTAACGTTTCTTTTTCTTTCCGTGGCAACGATAAAGTGCGTGAAGCAATGCATTCCGCTTTTTTATATCATGCGATTCAAAACGGAATGACGATGGGAATTGTGAATCCTGAAATGTTGGAAATTTACGATGAAATTGATCCTATTTTATTAGAACATGTTGAAGACGTTTTATTAAATAGACGTGAAGATGCCACAGAGCGTTTACTAGATTTAGCCGAAAGTTTCAAAGGCGATGTAAAATCAAATGAAAAAGCGATTGCTGAATGGAGAAATGGTTCGGTTCAAGAGCGATTAACTCATTCGTTAGTAAAAGGAATTGATGAGTTCATTGAAATTGATGTGGAAGAAGCACGTCAATTAGTTGAAAAGCCAATTGAAGTTATCGAAAATCACCTTATGAACGGAATGAATGTAGTGGGTGATTTATTCGGAAGTGGAAAAATGTTCTT
>CAZCIV010000121.1:0-7419 GCA_964498595.1 uncultured Flavobacterium sp. | reverse complement strand
ATATAATAAAAATGCAATCATTTATTGGTACAGGTGTAGCTTTAGTTACGCCATTTAAAAAAGATTTTTCGGTTGATGTTGATGCTTTAATTCGAATAGTAAATCATGTAATTGAAGGAGGAGTAGAGTACTTGGTAGTTTTAGGAACTACAGCAGAATCGGCAACGTTATCACAAGACGAAAAAGAATTAGTTATCGATACGATAATTAAAGCGAATGCGGGAAGATTATCATTAGTTTTAGGTGTAGGAGGAAATAACACTCATAAAGTTGTTGAAGAATTGAAAACTAGAGATTTTTCTCATTTCTCAGCTATATTATCAGTTTCACCATATTATAACAAACCTACACAAGAAGGTATATACCAACATTTTAAAGCAGTTGCAGAAGCATCTCCAATTCCAGTAATTTTATACAATGTGCCAGGAAGAACTGCTAGTAATATGTTGCCATCAACTGTTATTAGAATTGCCAATGATTTTAAAAATGTAATCGGAATTAAAGAAGCTGCTGGAGATATTGTTCAAGCTATGAAACTTATCCAAACAAAACCAGAAGGATTTTTAGTGATTTCTGGAGACGACATGATTACGTTACCAATGGTTTTAGCAGGTGGAGCAGGAGTGATTTCGGTAATCGGAGAAGGTTTTCCAAAAGAATTTTCAGAAATGGTTCGTTTAGGATTGCAAAGAAAAGTTGATGAAGCTTATAAGTTACATTATTTATTAGCTGATAGTATCGATATGATTTTTGAGCAAGGAAATCCAGGAGGAATTAAAGAAGTCTTTAAAGCATTAGGATTATCTGAGAATACAGTACGATTACCTCTTGTAAATGTAAATGAAGACTTAGCAACAAGATTGCATAATTTCACAAGAAAATTAAGTTAAAAAAAAGATTTTTATAGTAATTAAATAATGCCTAAATTTGCAGTTGCTTTTTTAGGAAACATCTTATCGATGTTTATAAAATAAAAATGTAAAGCCAAATGAATAAATTATTAAGTTTTCTTTCACTTACCATTTTACTGGTATCATGTAGTCCTTATCAAAAGGCATTAAAGTCTGATGATGTGGAATTGAAAGCACAGGTTGCTAATAGAATGTATGAAAGAAATAAATTTGATAAAGCACTGCGTTTGTATGAACAGGTAGCTCCTGCTTATAAAGGTAAGCCCACATCAGAAATATTATTTTACAATTATTCAAAGTCACTATATAATACAAAACAATATTATTTGGCGGGTTATCAATTTGAGAATTTTGCAGTATCATATCCTAAAAGCGATAAAAGAGAAGAAGCTAGTTTTTTAGCATCGGAATGTTTTTATAGATTATCTCCTACCTACAGTCTTGATCAAGCAGATACCGATAAGGCTCTAGAAAAACTTCAACGTTTTATTGATAATTATTCAGATTCAGAGTATTTACCAAAAGCAAATGCTTACGTTAAAGAGTTACGAGAAAAATTAGAAAAAAAGGCATTTGAAATTGCAAAACAGTATCATAAAATTGCGGATTATAGATTGGAATATAATGCAGCCTTAAAAACCTTGGAAAATTTTATTGCTGACTTTCCTGGTACTCAATACAAAGAAGAAGCAATGTTTTTGAGATTTGATACTGCATATAGATATGCAAAAAATAGTATTCAAGCAAAGAAAGAGGAACGTTATAATGCTGCTAAAACTTTATACAATAGTTTGTTAAAGTTTAGACCAAACTCAATATATAAAGAAGAAGCTGATAAAATTTTAGCAGATATAGAACAAGAATTAAAACAATTTTCTAAATAAAAGTAAATCATGGATTTAAAGAAAACAAATGCTCCAGTAAATACAATTACTTATAACAAAAGCAAATTAGAAGAGCCTACTGGAAACATTTATGAAGCGATTACTATTATGGCAAAACGCGCTAATCAAATCAATACTGAAATTAAAAAAGAATTGATTGAAAAATTAGAAGAGTTTGCTACTTATAATGATAGTTTAGAGGAAATTTTTGAAAACAAAGAGCAAATTGAAGTTTCAAAATTCTATGAAAAATTACCAAAACCACATGCTTTAGCAGTGCAAGAGTGGGAAGAAGGTAAAATCTATTACAGAGACGCAAAATAATCATTATGTCTGTTTTAAGCGGTAAAAAAATCTTGCTAGGTATATCTGGTGGTATAGCTGCTTATAAAACAGCCAACTTGGTTAGATTATTTATAAAAGCAGGTGCACAAGTACAAGTTGTAATGTCACCTGCTTCTTTGCATTTTGTTACGCCACTTACCTTAGCAACCTTATCAAAAAATCCTGTTTATTCTACTTTTTTCAATGAAGAAGAAGGTAATGGCGAATGGAATAATCATGTGGAATTAGGGTTGTGGGCTGATTTTATGCTTATTGCTCCAGCTACAGCTAACACACTTTCTAAAATGGCTAATGGAAATTGTGATAATTTATTAATTGCAACTTATCTTTCAGCAAAATGTCCTGTTTACTTTGCGCCTGCAATGGATTTGGATATGTATAAACATCCTTCAACTCTTGATAGTTTTGAGAAATTGAAATCGTTTGGTAATACAATGATTCCAGCTGAAAGCGGAGAATTAGCTAGTGGTTTAGTTGGTGAAGGAAGAATGGCAGAGCCTGAAAATATTGTTGACTTTTTAGAAAAAGATATTGCTTCAAAACTACCATTAAAGGATAAGAAAATTTTAATAACAGCCGGGCCTACATATGAATCAATTGATCCTGTTCGCTTTATAGGAAATCATTCTTCGGGAAAGATGGGGTTTGATATTGCAAATGAAGCAGCAAATAATGGAGCAGAAGTCATCTTAATTTCTGGACCAACCCATTTGAATGTCAAAAATAATTCTGTAAAAATTGTTCGAGTTACATCAGCTCAAGAAATGTATGATGCTTGCCATCTATTTTATGAAAAAGTTGATGTTGCTATAGCGGCAGCTGCTGTAGCGGATTATCGTCCAAAAAATGTTGCCAATCAGAAAATAAAAAAGAAGGAATCAACGTTATTTATTGAGCTAGAAAAAACAAAAGATATTTTAGCCTCTCTTGGTGAATTAAAGAAAAATCAGTTTTTAATTGGGTTTGCACTAGAAACAGAAAATGAAATTGATCACGCAAAGCAAAAAATTCAGAAAAAAAACTTAGATTTGATAGTTTTGAATTCATTAAATGATAAAGGTGCTGGTTTTGGGGAACCAACTAACAAAGTAACTTTTATTTCTAAAGATTTTGAAATTGAACCAAAAGAGTTAAAATCCAAAGAAGAAGTGGCTCAAGATATTATTAATAAGATAATTCAATTTTATAATGCGTAAAATAGTACTAATTATATTTTTTTTATTTTCATTTGTAAATGTATTTTCTCAGGAACTGAATGCAACAGTTTCTGTCAATTTTCAGCAAGTTGCAAATGGAAATCCTCAGTTGTTTAAAGACTTAGAAACGCAAGTAAAAGAATTTTTGAATACAACAAAATGGACAACTAAAGAATTTACAGATGTTGAAAAAATTGATTGTAATTTCTTTATAAATGTAACTTCTTATGGTTCAAATATTTTTGAAGCTACATTGCAAGTACAATCTTCAAGACCTATATATAATTCTAATTTTTCTTCACCATTATTGAATATAAACGATAAAAATTTTACTTTTCGTTTCATAGAGTTTGAAGCTATGGTTTATGACCAAAATTCATTTAATTCCAATTTAGTAGCTGTTTTAGCATTTTATGCCAATGTTATTATTGGTTTAGATATGGATTCATTTGCTTTAAATGGAGGTTCAAAATATTTAGAAATGGCCTCAAATATTGTTAATTTAGCTCAATCTAGTGGTTATAAGGGATGGTCTCAATCTGAAGGTAATAATAACAATCGAAATTTTTTAATTTCAGATATATTAGCAACCACTTTTTTACCATTCAGAAAGACGATGTATGAATATCATAGATTAGGTTTAGATGCGATGAGTGAAGATGTAAAAAAGGGAAAAGAAAACTTGGTAAATTCAATACAAACTTTAGCAGAAATTCAAAAGACTAGACCTAATTCATTATTGGTACGAACATTTTTTGATGCAAAAGGAGATGAATTGGTGGCAATATTTTCTGGAGGACCACAAGTTGATAATGTTAAATTACTTGAAACTTTAAATAAAATATCTCCATTAAATTCTCAAAAGTGGAATAGAATAAGATAGAATATTATTTCCAATAGATTATTTATGCTACTTTCACTATCCATAAAAAATTATGCGTTAATTGAATACCTTGAAACTGATTTTTCCAATCAGTTTTCTGTTATTACAGGAGAAACTGGCGCAGGAAAATCCATTCTTTTAGGGGCTTTAGGTTTAGTTATGGGAAATAGAGCTGATTTATCTTCCTTAAAGGATAATGAGCAAAAGTGTATAATTGAAGCACAATTTGATATTTCAAATTACAACCTACAAACTTTCTTTCTGGAAAATGATATGGATTATGAAGATAGAACCATAATCAGAAGAGAAATTTTGCCATCAGGAAAATCACGCGCTTTTGTTAACGATAGCCCTGTAAATCTTCAAGAACTTCAAGAATTAGGTAACATGTTGCTGGATATTCATTCTCAACATCAAACAAGAGAACTTACCGAAGAAGACTATCAAATCGATATTTTAGATGCTGTTGCCAATAACTCTGATTTAGTTGTTTCTTATAAAAATTCGCTTACTGAATTCAAATCTGCTAAAAAAGAATTGAAACTATTACTTTCAGAAAAAGAAGCTTTAATTAAAGAATATGAATACAACTCTTTTTTACTAAACGAACTTTTAGTAGCCAATTTAATCGAAGGTGAACAAGAATCTTTAGAACAAGAATTAGAGCAATTAAGTAATGTTGAATTCATAAAAGAAAATTTTGATCGTATCTTAGCTATTGCCAATGAAGAACAAGTTGGAGCAATTGTAAACTTGAAAGAAATCAAATTAGCACTTCAAAAAGTAGCTGTTTTTTCTAGTCAAAATGCACAATTGTTGGAGCGTTTGACAAGTAGTTTACTTGAAGTTGAAGATATTATTTCAGAGTGCGAACAAAGCAACGAGAAAATTTTAGCTGATCCTGAGCGTTTAGAATTAGTGAATTCAAAATTGCAAACTATCTATAATTTACAGAAGAAACACCAAGTGCAAACGATTTCCGAATTGCTTGTAATTCAAAATGAATTAGATGCTAAAGTAATTCGAGTTGATGATTTGGATGGCGCTATCAATAAATTAGAATCCGAATTAAATTCGAAACAAGCCAAAGTTGATGAATTGGCTCAAGCTATTTTTGAAAATAGAAAAAAAGCAGGCCCAATTTTAATCGATAAAATTAAAGCTATTTTAGCTCAATTAGGAATGATAGAAGCCAATTTTCAAATCGAAATCAACCATACCAATTCTTATTATCCTAAAGGAAAAGATGAAGTGGTTATACTGTTTTCTGCAAACAAAGGGACTAGTTTTGGATTATTAAAGAAAGTGGCTTCAGGCGGAGAAATGTCGCGCATCATGTTAGCTATAAAAGCCATTTTAGCTAATTATTCCAAATTGCCAACAATTATTTTTGATGAAATTGATACAGGGGTTTCTGGAGAAATTGCAATTAAAATGGGAGAAATCATGAAGGAAATGAGTGCTACCATGCAAGTATTTGCCATTACACATTTACCACAAATTGCCGCTAAAGGGAATTCGCATTATAAAGTTTCAAAAAGAAATGTGGGTGAAACTACAATTTCAGAATTAAATCTGTTAACATCAGAAGAAAGAATCCAACAAATAGCAGAAATGTTATCTGGAAAAGAAATTACAGATTCGGCTTTACAACACGCAAAAGCTTTGTTGAATTAATTTTTTAAAGTACTTTTGTTTTCCATTTTAAACGACAACAAACCAATTATAAAAATAGAATATCATGATTATAGAACCAAGAATGCGAGGATTTATTTGTTTGACAGCTCATCCAAAAGGTTGCGAACAAAATGTAAAAAATCAAATTGAATATGTAAAATCGAAAGGAAAAATCAACGGACCCAAAAGAGTATTAGTCATTGGGGCTTCAACAGGTTTTGGTTTGGCTTCAAGAATTACAAGTGCTTTTGGTTCTGATGCAGCAACAATTGGTGTTTTTTTTGAAAAAGAACCTTCAGAAGGAAAAACAGCTTCTCCAGGATGGTACAATTCTGCTGCTTTTGAAGTAGAAGCGCATAAAGCAGGATTATACGCAAAAAGTATTAATGGTGATGCATTCTCAAACGAAGTAAAGCAACAAACGATTGATATGATTAAAGCTGATTTAGGTCAGGTTGATTTAATCATTTACAGTTTAGCTTCTCCAGTGCGTCAACATCCAGTTACAGGTGTTTTACATCGTTCTACTCTAAAACCTATTGGAAGTACTTTTACTAATAAAACTGTTGATTTTCATACAGGAAATGTAACAACCGTTTCAATCGAACCAGCAAATGAAGAAGATATTGCTAATACTGTAGTGGTAATGGGTGGTGAAGACTGGTCAATGTGGATGGATGCTTTAAAAGGAGCAGGAGTTTTAGCTGAAGGAGCAACTACAATTGCATATTCTTACATAGGACCTGAGGTAACTGAAGCAGTCTACAGAAAAGGAACTATAGGAAGAGCAAAAGATCATTTAGAAGCTACAGCTTTTGAAATTACAGAGAAATTAAAAGATATTAACGGAAAAGGTTATGTTTCTGTAAATAAAGCATTAGTAACTCAAGCAAGTTCAGCAATTCCAGTAATTCCTTTATATATTTCATTGTTATACAAAATCATGAAAGCAGAAGGAATTCACGAAGGTTGTATTGAGCAAATCCAACGTTTGTACGCGGATAGATTGTACACAGGTAATACTGTTCCAACAGACGATAAAGGAAGAATCCGTATTGATGATTGGGAAATGAGAACTGATGTACAAGAAAAAATTGCTAAATTATGGGGAGAATCTACTACTGAAACTTTAGTCGAATTAGGTGATTTAGCCGGATACAAACAAGATTTTCTAAATTTATTTGGTTTTGGATTTGAAGGTGTAGATTATCAAGCTGATACAAACGAAATGGTTATGATACCAAGTATTAAATAATAATTTCGTTCATAATATTTTAAAATCCTGAGAAGCTCAGGATTTTTTTGTTTTTAACAATTAAATTTAAGGAATCCTTTGGTGCATTGAATTTTATTTTTAATTTAGCAAATGCTTAACAATTAATTAATTATTTTATGAAAAAAATTACTTTATTTTTATTTGCCCTCTTTTCGTGTTGGCAAATAAGTGCTCAAGTAAGTTCCTATGGTTTTTCGCATTTTTTAGGGTCTTACATTGAAAATTCTGCTAGTGCTACTGCAATACC
>CAZCIV010000120.1:0-7446 GCA_964498595.1 uncultured Flavobacterium sp. | reverse complement strand
CGCTTCTCCAAATTGGTAAAGGAATTCCCCAATAACGTGAACGCGATAAATTCCAATCGTTTGCATTTTTCAACCAATTTCCAAAACGACCTTCTCCTGTTGCTTTTGGCTTCCAGTTGATGGTGTCATTCAAGTCGAACATTCTATCTTTGATTTCAGTTACTTTGATGAACCAAGAATCTAATGGATAGTATAAAATTGGCTTGTCAGTTCTCCAACAATGTGGATAACTGTGTACATATTTTTCAACCTTAAAGGCTTTATTTTCTTCTTTTAAACGAATTGCGATTTCAACATCCACTGATTTTTCAGGAGCTTCACCATCGTTGTAATATTCGTTCTTTACATATTTTCCAGCGAAATCACCCATTTGAGCTACAAACTTACCTTGTAAATCTACTAAAGGCACTGGGTTTCCATTTTCGTCTAATACCAACATTGGTGGCACTTCTGGCGTTGCTTCTTTTGCTACTTTAGCATCATCTGCTCCAAATGTTGGCGCTGTGTGAACAATACCAGTTCCATCTTCCGTAGTTACGAAATCTCCAGAAATTACACGGAATGCATTTTCTGGGTTTTGATATGGTAATGTAAATGGCAATAATTGCTCGTATTTGATTCCAACTAAATCAGCACCTTTAAATTCAGCTAATACTCTAAATGGTAATTTGGTCTTTATTTCTTTGTTGAAATTAATTGCTTCAACAATACCATCAATTTCTTTTTGAGATATTATATCTTTTAAAACCTGAATATTAACAGATTGATTATCAACTTTTTTCGATATATTTAAAAAATCAAACAAATCATTACTTTCAAAATATTTCCCTCCAAATTGTTTTCCAACTAAAGGTTTTGCCAAAATAACATTAACAGGCTCAAAAGTATATTGATTAAAAGTTTGAACTAAAACATAATCAATTTTTAGACCAACTGTCAATGCTGTATTTGATGGCAACGTCCAAGGAGTGGTCGTCCAAGCTAAGAAATGAACCGTTCCAAATCCTTGTAAAAAGCTTGGTAAGGTTTCGTCTTTTGCTTTGAATTGCGCTACAATCGTAGTATCTGTAACATCACGATATGAACCTGGTTGATTTACTTCATGCGAAGATAAACCTGTTCCTGCTTTTGGCGAATAGGGCTGAATGGTGTAGCCTTTGTATAGTAAATCTTTGTTGTAAATTTGTTTCAGCAACCACCAAACCGTTTCCATGTATTTGGATTTGTATGTCACATACGGATCTTCCATATCAACCCAATATCCCATTTTTTCGGTAAGGTCGTTCCAAACATCCGTGTAGCGCATAACGGTTCTTTTACATGCTTCGTTGTATTCGGTAACCGAAATCGTTTTTCCGATGTCTTCTTTAGTGATGCCTAATTCTTTTTCGGTACCTAATTCTACTGGTAATCCGTGCGTATCCCAACCTGCTTTTCGCTTAACTTGGTAGCCTTTTTGAGTTTTGTAACGACAAAAAATATCTTTAATCGCACGCGCCATTACGTGGTGAATTCCAGGTAAACCGTTTGCAGATGGTGGTCCTTCAAAAAACACGTAAGGAGTTGCTCCTTCACGAGAAGTTACCGATTGTTCAAAGATGTTGTTTTTTTTCCAAAAATCAAGAACTTCTGATGCTACTGTTGGCAAGTCAAGTCCTTTGTATTCAGTAAATTTTGTACTCATTTTGTCGCTTTCTTAAATCAATTTGCGAAAGTAATGATTTAAAGGTAAAAGGCAAAAGGTAAAAGGCAAAAGTTAAGACTTAGGAAAAAACTTCTTTTAAAACTTCTAACGATTTAGGTTTTTTGAAGCCTTCAAGATGTAACATATAGAAATCTAAAAGAATTTTTAGCAAAAGTTGACGTTCTATTCCTGCAAAAGTTTTTTGATTGGAATCAAATTTTAATTCGATTAATCGTTTTAACAATTGTGTTTCATGCGCCGAAAGTGTGTTTACCGATTGAAATGGAGTAAAAAAACCTTCTTTTACGTCGAAAAAATCGAAATCTATTTCGGAAACATCGGGATAAAAACCTAAGAATTTGGTCATTTCCATCATCAAAATTAGATGAAAATTCGTGGCTTCTTCATGGGCATCCAACCAAAGTAATGCGGTTTCTAAAAAGGAAAATAAATTTTCATTTTTCTCTTCTTCATGAATGCTATGATGTAAAATTTCGGATAGAAAAATAACGATGGTACTTTTTACAATATCCGTATTTATCGAATGAAAACTGTGTGCTAATTTGATTTCTTTGAAGTGTTCGAGTGTGCCTTTATTTTTGTGATTGGCTTCGATTTCAATTATGGTTAACGGCTGAAAATAAGCGATTTTTTGATTCGCTTTTTTATTGGAATAAGCACTTGGAACAAAATAACTTTTTAAACCATCGGATTGTGTAAAGCATTTAACAATCAAGCTTTTTTCTTGATATTTTAAGGCCGAAATCACAATAGCTTTAGTTTTAACTAGCATGTATTTATCTGATAATCATCACTTTTTTTACGGTCGAATCTGTAGCATCTTCAGAAGCTACAAAAATCATATAAACGCCTGATGCTACTTTGTACTTTCCAAAGGCTTTAGTGTCCCATTCTATAGTCCCTCCTGCAGCTGTAGTTTCGTAAACTAAATTCCCTTCAATATCGGTGATTTTCACATTTGCTTTATCGGTTAATCCGCTAATTTTTACTGTTCCTACAAAATTGGGGCGCACTGGATTTGGATACACAAAAACATCACTTAAACTATCACTAGGTTTGGTTGAAGTTCCTAAAAAAGAGACCATTCCTTTATCGGTAGCAAAAAAGACTTCGCCCGAAACACCATCAATTTCTATATCGTTGATGTTATCACTTGGTAGTGGCGAATTGTTTTTAGTAAATCGATAAATGGTTTCTTGACCATCAGAAGATACTAAGAAAACCCCTCCATCGGCAATGGAAACCCATTTTCTGTTAGCGCCATCTACAGCAATATCTAAAATCGTTTGTTGATAAAACAATTCTTGGGCTAAGTCCCCTTCTTGAATGATAATTGCGTTTGTGGTCAACTCATCTGATGAAATGAATCGGTCTACAGAAACGGTTCTTAAACCTGCATAAGTTCCAATCCACAATTGATTTCTATTATCAACCGCTACACATCGGACATCGTTATCGGGTAAATTACCATTTATTGAATTGATTACAATAAATTTATTATTATAATTTTCATTAAAAGCAATTAATCCATCATTGATAGAAGGTATCCATTTGGTTCTATTTTTATCTATCGCCATTGGTGCATACCTACCCGTTGAAGCCGTAGGAGCAACATCTGCTAAATTATAAGATTGCCACTGTCCATTTGAACGTAACACCTTTATTGCTTTATCAACAAAAGCATTTGTTAACCATAAATTTCCGTCTCTATCAAAAGCTGGACTATTTATCCGAATATCTATATAACTTGGATTGCCTGAAACAACCAATGATTCTAAACCATTTGGACCTGTATTTGTGTTGTTATATAGTTCCACGTTATCACCTTCTATTTTAAGCAATCCTGAGAAATAAGAAGTTGCATAAATCTGATTCTCATTGTTTGGATTAATAATAATATCGGAAATAGATTTTGCCTGAAATAATTCATCATAAGGAATGGTTTGCCAACCATTATCATTTGAAAATTTACTGATTCCAAATTCATCTAATGGATAGGGATTGTATTGTCTTGTATAATCTCCATAAACTGCCCATAAATAACTTGGTGCTTTTTTTATCCTAAAAATATAATTTCTTAAAGGCCCATTTGGGGAAATTGCATTAAAAACACTAGTATTAGTTAAAGCTACTGAAAAAAGACCATCTTTTTCTGTTCCAATATAAACAATTCCACTTACTACAGTTGCTGCTTTAAAAGTTGTATTATAATCTGGAATTTGTGTAATATCTAATAAAATGTTATATGCTTGATTTAATACAAAAACATGATTTTGAGTTGTAACAATTAATTCTGTTCCGTTTGTTTTAATTTTTAGTCCAGCTTGATTTTGATTTAAAACTTGTTGAAAAGATGTTCCATTGTAACGATACGTTTTTGAATCAGTATTCATGGCTACTAATTCATTGTTGAAAGTTACAATTCCCAACCAAAAACCAGCATCAAAAGTTTGCCATTGACTAAAATCATATAGATTTGGATTTGACAAATCACCTTTTCTAATTCCAAAACTACTTGTAACAGCATATATTTCATTATTTAATACTGTGGTTTGTAAAACTTCAGTTTCTTCTCCTGCTGTTCCAATAAAATATGTAATAATAAATTCTGATGTTGCTATATCCATTACCGAAATTCCATAATCTGTTGCAACATATAATTTACCATCATGTTCATAAAAATCATTGATTTTTTTCTTGTTTGAAGGTACTGGAACTTCATTTATAATATCAACTTTAGAAGAAATTGAACCATCTGAATTAATTACTAATATTAGTCCATTTGTGTTTCCTGCAAAAGTTTTATTAGTAGATTGTGAATGATGAATTGTAGAAATAGATTCAGGCTTAAGCCCATTTATTGAATTAAAAATTTTCAAATCACTTGAAGTAATTGCTTTTGAGAAAATTGCATTTTGAGTTGCTGCAAACACCGAATTCGAAGTGGACTCAACATCAACTATTTCATTGTATGAAAAATAACCTTTCCAAAATTGATTCGTTTGTTGAGCAAAAAACAATTGAGAAATAAAGAGTAAGATAATAGCTTTTTTCATTGCAAGTATTTAATACAAATATACTACAAACGTAATTAATTTTAGTTTTGATATATGTTAGAAAAGAAAAAAGCTCTTTTAGGAAACTAAAAGAGCTTTTTATATTTTAAAAAGTTGTTTCTTTAAACTACTCCTTGAGCTAACATAGCATCTGCTACTTTAACGAAACCAGCAATGTTTGCTCCTTTAACATAGTTTACATAACCATCCTCTTCTGTACCGTATTTTTTACACTGACCGTGAATTCCAGTCATGATGTCTTTTAAACGAGCATCAACTTCTTCACTAGTCCAATTTAAACGAATAGAGTTTTGTGTCATCTCTAAACCAGAAGCTGCAACTCCACCAGCATTAGCTGCTTTTCCTGGAGCAAATAAAACTTTTGCATCTAAGAATTGCTTAATAGCTTCTAAAGTACAAGGCATATTAGCCGCTTCCGTTACACAAATAACTCCGTTAGCTATTAATTTTTTAGCATCTTCTTCGTTTAATTCATTTTGAGTAGCACAAGGAATTGCAACATCTACTTTAGCTTCCCAAGGACTTTTCCCTTTATGAAAAACAGCTGAAGGGAATTTTTCTGCATAAGCCTCGGCTCTATTATCACCACTTGCTCTCATTTCTAACATGTAGTCGATTTTTTCTCCAGAAATTCCATCAGCATCATATATGTAACCATCAGGACCCGAAATAGTTAACAATTTACCTCCTAATTCATTTACTTTTAATGCAACACCCCATGCTACGTTTCCAAAACCAGAAATAGCAACTGTTTTTCCTTCTATTGATTCTCCTTTAGTTTTCAGCATTTGTTGTGTGAAATAAACTACTCCATAACCCGTTGCTTCTGGTCGAATTAACGATCCTCCATAAGCCAAACCTTTTCCTGTTAATACACCAGTAAATTCATTTCTAATTCTTTTATATTGTCCAAACATATATCCAATTTCTCTTGCTCCAACACCAATATCTCCTGCAGGAACGTCTAAATCTGGACCAATATGACGACATAACTCGGTCATAAACGATTGACAAAAACGCATAACTTCAGCATCTGATTTTCCTTGTGGATCAAAATCCGATCCTCCTTTACCACCTCCCATCGGAAGAGTAGTCAAACTGTTTTTAAAAACTTGTTCAAAAGCTAAAAATTTAAGCACCGATAAATTTACCGTAGAATGAAAACGAATTCCTCCTTTGTAAGGTCCAATAGCAGAATTCATTTGAATACGAAAACCTCTATTAACTTGAATTTCTCCTTTATCATCAACCCAAGGTACTCTAAAAATTACCGAACGCTCTGGCTCAGCCATTCTTAAAAGCACATTTTTACCATCATACTTTTTGTCATTTGCAATAAAAGGCATTACAGTTTCAGCAAATTCTCTAACTGCTTGTAAAAATTCTGGCTCGTTTGGATTTTTGGCCTCAACAAGCGCCATAAAATCATTAATTTTTTGTTCCATTATGATATAAAACTTTATATAAACTCATCTATTAAATATAATACTTTTTCTTAAATTAAGAAATTCGCAAAATTTAAGTCGACAAATATACATTTTAAAAATTACTTAGTGAATTTTTAATGAAAAATTATGATTATAGCAATTCATTTTTCGCCTAAAAATTTTTCCTAAAAGAAAAAACATTCTTTTTTTTCGAAGTGCAGTTTGTTTTTATATATTTGTCCGATAATGGAAATTTTTTACCAATGACTAAAAAAATTAAAACCCTACTAATAATGCTTTTAGGAGTTAATTTTCCAATGATAGCGCAATTTGGTTTCTCCCACGAAGTTGGTGCATTTATTGGTGGTGTGGCTATGCAATCCGATTTTGGAGTTAGACATGATTTTGAAACTAATGCTGGAAATACTGGATTTGGTGTGGGTTTAGTCCACTACATGAATTTTGCCTATCGTGCAGAATGTAACTGTTACACTCCAGAAACATATTTTAACGATCACTTTAAAGTACGTTCCGAATTATCTTATAATAGTACTCAATTACAACATTTTGGAAAATGGGTGGAAAGAAATTCTATTATAGCTGCTCAATTGAGAGCCATGAAAGGCGAGGCTAAAGTTACTGATGTTGGTATGCAATTAGAATATTATCCGTTAAGTATTCGTGAATTTACGGCGACGAATGGTTCTTGGGCCCCATTTATAGGACTTGGAGCTCATTATTCCTTTTTTCAAAACGGAACTTACTCTGAACTAGGTCCTCTTGAAACACCAATATCTACTCCTGTAAAATATTATGGAGCCACTTCTTCTGAAGGGGGAAGTACTTGGTCTGTGGTTTCAAGTGTTGGTACAAGATATAAATTAACCGAACTATCAGATTTATTTGTCGAACTTAGATGGCAATACTATTTTTCTGACTGGGTGGATGGTTTAAATCCAGATCCTAAAGTGTATACTGAAAATAAAGCAAACGATTGGAACTTATGGTTCCACTTTGGTTACATTTATTACTTAGACTAATAAAAATCAAAAAATAAATAAAAACCGGATTCTATGAATCCGGTTTTTTTATTGATAATGTTTCTAGAATTATTTTAATGCTTGTTCTAAGTCTGCAAGCAAATCTTCAATATCTTCAATTCCTACACTCAAACGAACTAAATCATCTGAAATACCCACTTCTTTTCTTTTGTCTTCTGGAATAGAAGCGTGTGTCA
>CAZCIV010000119.1:0-7497 GCA_964498595.1 uncultured Flavobacterium sp. | reverse complement strand
TTTTCTTCCCATAAAAATACCCCCAAATAGTGTCTAACTTTTTGGGGGCAGTGCATTTTGTACTCCTTTTTTACTTCTATTTCTAAACTTTTATTCTACACTTCCGCCTAAGGCTTTGAATAACAGAATATTATTTCGTGTGTTTTCTTCTTTAAAGCGTAAGAAATCTAAATCGGCTTGGATTTTGTTTTTACGTGCGTTGATTAATTCCAAGTAATTTGCATAACCTGTAGCATACAAATCGTTCGATACTTCTACCGCTTTATTTAAGTGATTTACTTCTTCTAATTTCAATTTCATTACCCGTTCATAGATTTCAATTTCTTTGAGAACAGCTTGAATTTCATTAAAAGCAGTAGTTACTGTTTTTTGATAATTTAAAAACGCAATTTCTTGTTCGCCATTAGCAATCGCAAACTCTTGTTTTAATTGTCCTTTATTAAAAACAGGAACCATTAACCCACCTAGTAATTGGGATGCTAAAGAACCAGGTCTAAATAAGGTTTCATAAGAAAACGCATTATATCCCATGTAGCCATCTATTTGAAGTCTAGGGTAGAATGCAGCTTTTGCAGCTTTTGCATCTGCTCTTGACGCTTCTAATTCTTAGTAATATGCCATTACATCTGGTCTTGAATTTATGATTTCAGCAGCAGGAATATTTGCATTCAAGATATCGAAGTTACTGTTTAATAATTCTTTTCCTCTTACAATTTCTCCTTCATAATTTCCAATAAGAGTTCGAAGCGCTTTTTCAACTTCAATGATATCTACTTTTAAATGTTCAACCTCAGCTTCAATATTTTTATTTTGTGCTTTTAGTTGTTGAACTGCCAATTCTGTAGCTTTACCCACAACACGTTGTGCAGCAATAATTTCGTAAGCACGCAATTGCAAACGATAGTTTTCTTCGTAAATGATTAAATTGTTATCTAGTTTTACCAATTCGTAATACAGCATGGCAATGTTTGTAAACAATTCAATTTTTAGTAGTTTCAAACCTTCATTTGAGGCTAAAAAACGTTTTTGAGCTGCTAACGATTGATTTTTTAATCTTCCCCAAACATCGGCTTCCCAACTGCTTCGTGCGCCTAACCAATAGTTAGGGGTAAAACTGCGATTGATTTTTTGCTCTTCGGTAATGTTAGCTGATAAATTAGTGTCGTAGTTTCCTACACCTTCCATGGTAAAATCACCATAACGCGTACCCGATGCAATAGCACCTAATTCTAACGATGGCAAACGATTTCTTTTGGTTCGTTTAAGAATACTATTCGCCATTTCTACTCTTTGTTGTGCAATCAGATAATCCGGATTCGCCACTACTGCTTGGTCAAACAAAGCCAACAAATGCGGATCGGTAAAATAAGTGCGCAGCTGTAATTTTTGATACTCTGTTTTGTTTTCTGTAGTTCCCAAATTAATTTCAGGAAGTGGTTTGGCTTGCTTTAAGTCTGCCACTTTTGGAGTAACACAAGATACGGTTACTAAAAATAAAAGAGATACTACAGAATATTTAGTTATTGATTTCATTTGTTTTTTTATTTTCTAATTTGGCAAAAAAGATGTACAATCCAGGTATAATAACCAATCCAAAAACAGTTCCAATTAACATACCTCCAGCAGCTGCATATCCAATCGATTGGTTTCCAACTGCGCCCGCTCCAGAAGCCAAACACAACGGAATCAGTCCGGCAATAAAGGCAAAGGATGTCATTAAAATAGGACGTAATCGTTGTTTAGCACCTTCAATAGCAGCAGATACAATATCTAAACCTTCTTTGTTTCGGGCTATTGCAAATTCTACAATCAGAATGGCATTTTTGGCAAGCAATCCAATCAACATGACTAAGGCTACTTGGGCGTAAATGTTATTTGCTAATCCAACCAACACCAGCGTTATGTAAGAACCGAAAATCCCCGTTGGTAAACTCAATAATACCGGCATAGGTAATAAGAAGCTCTCGTATTGAGCCGCTAATAATAAGTAAACGAATAATAAACATACCAAGAAAATAATGGTAGTTTGATTTCCTGAAAGTATTTCTTCACGCGTCATTCCCGACCATTCGATATCGAATCCACGTGGCAGTGTTTCTTGTGCTACTCGTTCTACTGCTGCAATGGCATCACCGGAGCTGTATCCTTCTGCAGGTTCCCCGTTAATCATGGCCGACATGTACATATTGTAACGAGTAAGTACTTCTGGTCCATATACACGTTCAATTCTAATGAATGTTGAGAAAGGTACCATTTCGCCGTTATCACTTTTGGCATATAAGTTTAAGATACTTTCAGGTGTGTCGCGGTGTTCTGGACTAGCTTGTACCATTACTTTATACATCTGACTGAATCGTATGAAGTTGGTTGCATAGTAAGAACCCAACATGGTTTGAAGTGTTGACATCGCATTATCTACCGAGATGCCTTTTTTCGCTGCTAAATCATAGTCGATATGAATTAAATATTGAGGAAACGTAGCATCAAAACTCGTAAAGTTATTTTGAAGTTCGGTAGCTTTATTCAATTTCGCGATGAACTCTTTAGTAATTTTATCCGTATTTTCGATTTTACCTCCTGAACGATCTAACAAACGCAATTCATATCCACTTGTATTACCAAATCCTGGAACTGTAGGTGGGGCAAACACTTCGATTTGAGCATCGGCAATTTCTTTCGTTTTTTCGGTTAGTTCGACAATCAAATCATCCACAGATTTGGTTCGTTCCGACCAATCACTCATGTTAATCATCGCCATACCATAAGACGAACCCGCAATTTCGGTAACGATACTATATCCCGCTAAGGTAGTAACGTTTTCGACACCTTCTATTTTTTGTGCCATAGCGGTGATTTCATCCAAAACTTTTTCAGTACGTTCTACGGTTGCTCCTTGCGGCGTAGTAACACTCACATATACCATTCCTTGGTCTTCCATTGGGATAAATCCTGTTGGAAGTATTCTTGTGGTTAAGAACGTTAAAACTATAAAAGCAAATAAAATTCCAAACGTTACTGTGGTTTTAGTAGCGAATTTCGATAGAATATTGGTATATCCGTTGGTTAGTTTTTCAAATCCGTTATTGAATTTATGGAAGAAATTGTCCAAGGCTCCTTTCTTTTTGTTGTGATTGTGAGGCTTTAAGATTATCGCACACAAAGCAGGTGTTAAAGTTAATGCGTTAATACCCGAAATCACAATACTAATCGCTAAGGTTAGAGAGAACTGGCGGTAGAATACTCCAACAGGTCCGCTCAGGAATGCCACTGGAATGAACACGGCCGACATTACAATGGTAATAGCGACAACGGCTCCAGCAATTTCTTTTGTAGCTTCAATCGTAGCTTGTAAGGGTGGGGTGCCTTCTTCCATTTTTACGTGGACGGCTTCTACCACAACAATAGCATTGTCTACCACAATACCAATCGCTAAAACCAAAGCGAATAAGGTTAGTAAGTTAATCGAGAAGTCCATCATTTGCATAAAGGCAAACGTACCCACTAGAGCAACAGGAACCGCTAGTACCGGAATAATGGTAGAACGCCAATCTTGTAGGAATAAGAATACCACAAATCCTACTAAAAAAAACGCTTCAATTAATGTTACTAATACCGCACTAATTGAGGCATCTAAGAAACGTGAAACATCATACGCTAAGCTATAATCCATACCTGGAGGGAATGAAGTACCTTTTAGTTCGGCCATTTTGGCTTTTACTTTTTCAATTACTTCCGAAGCATTGGATCCTGGGCGCTGTTTCATCATGATGGATGCCGATGGCTTTCCATTGGTTTTAGAAACCATTCCGTAGTTCATGGCACCAAATTCAACTTTTGCGATGTCTTTTAAGCGTAAAATAGTTCCTTTAGCATCGGATTTAATAGCTATATCTTCGTATTGTTTTGGGTCGAAAAATTTACCCGTGTATTTGATTACGTATTGTAACTGACTCGTTGTTTTTCCAGAAGTTTCTCCTACTTTACCTGGAGCTGCCGATATGTTCTGTTTTTGTAAGGCTTGAATGACTTCGTCTGCTGAAACATTGTACGATTGCATTCTTTGAGGATCTAACCAAACACGCATGGAGTATTCTTTTTGCCCCATGATTTCGGCACGACCCACACCATCAATACGTTTTAATTCTTGCAGAATGTTAATGTCTGTAAAGTTATAGATGAATTGTTCGTCCTGACTTTCTTCGGTACTTGTTATGTTCAAGTACATTAACATACTGTTTACTTCTTTTTCAGTGGTAACTCCAGCACGAATTACCTCTTCGGGAAGTTCGTCTAATATAGTAGTTACCCTATTTTGAACGTTAACGGCTGCTAAATCAGGGTCGGTTCCTACTTCAAAAAAAACTTGAATTAACGTTAATCCGTCGTTAGAAGTTACAGTAGACATGTAAGTCATCCCTGGAACTCCGTTGATGGCACGTTCTAAAGGTAACGCCACAGCGTTAGCAGATACTTCGGCATTAGCTCCAGTATATTTTGCAGTTACCGTTACAGATGGTGGTACAATATCAGGGAATTGTGTAATTGGCATTTGGAATACTGCCATTAATCCCAATAACACAAAAAATATAGAGATTACCAACGAAAGTACCTTTCGTTTTATAAACATTTCTACCATGATTATTTGCGTGTTTTAGAGGTTGCGTTTTCTTTAATTTTAACAACATCACCATCTCGTAACGATTGCGTTCCTTCTAAAACAATTACGTCGTCTTTTTTCAAACCTGAAGTAACGATGTAGGATTCGCGAAGGGTAGAACCAATTTGAATGTTTTGCATTTTTACTTTTTGGTCTTTTCCAACCACAAAGACATAGGTTTTATCTTGAATAGAGAAAGTAGCTTTTTGTGGAATTATGATGGCATTTTCTTCCCTTTCTGAAATAACTAATTTTCCAGAGGTTCCATGCTTTATAAGTCGTTCTGGATTTGGGAACATTACTTTATAGCGAATAGAACCTGTAGCAGGATCAATTTCACCTTCGGCCGTTTTAAGAGTACCTCCATAATCATAATGCTCACGGTTTGGTAATATCAACTCAATTTTTTGATGTTTACCAATTTTTTCTTCAGAGACTAATTCAAAATATAAATTTTCTGGAATGGAGAAATAAGCATATACTTCGTTTAATTGCGATAAAGTGGTTAATAAAGCTCCATTTTCGATTAAACTACCTTCTTTGAATGGAATAACATCAATTACTCCATCAAAAGGTGCTGTAATGTTTGTGAAAGATATTCTTTGTTCAACAGCTCTTAATTCGGCATCTACATAGGCGCGTTTTGCTTTGGCAGAGGCTAGTTTTGCTTTAGCCATATCAAGTTCGTTACTCGCTACGAAGTCTTTAGCATATAAGGCTTGTAATTGATTTACTTCGATTTCGGCAATTCTTATATCAGCATCTGCTTGTCTCAAACTTGCTGTTACTTTGTTAAGTTCCATTCTTAGTTCTGTATCGTTTATTTTGAATAAACGTTGCCCTTTTTTTACGAATTGACCTTCATTGACGAAGATTTGCTCAATAATTCCTAATGCTCTCGAACGAATTTCAATGTTTTTTTTCGCTTGAATATCCGCTACAAAGCTATTTTGAATTAATGTATCTTTATAGTTTATGGTAATTACAGGAACACTTTTTCCTTTGTTACCTTTTTTGTTAGAGTTGTCGCCACAAGATGTAGCAAGTCCTAGTACTATAAGTACTACAACTAGATAATTCTTTTTCATGTGATAAAAGTTAGTAAGTTTTAAAAATATTCGACTAAAAAAAGGGATATTTTAAAATAGTTGTAGCAAGTGTAAAAATGATTTTACCTTACAATAAAAAGGGATAAAATGTTGATGCACAAAATCACTTTTAATAAAACCTATTTGTGAAGAAGTAGAAGGAATCGAATATTCATTTTTATCGATAACTTTAAAAAATGCAAATTCTTTATTTTCCTTACGGCAAAAAGGAGAAACGTCCTCAAATTTATCTAAAACATTCTTGTAGGAGTGATCGGACCAATCTAATAGAATAGAAGTGGCAACAAAAAAAATAAAAATCAGGACAAATCTTGACCTTACCGTTTTCATCAGGGGTTCGCAATTTTGGGGCAAATCTACCGAGAAGGATTATGTTACGCAACTATACTTAGAAAATTTTAACAGATAATGTTCATGATGAATTTGTAGTTAATGTAGTTTCGATTTCAAATTGAAAAATCATTTCAAGTACTAAGATAAGTTTCTATATCTCAAAATTTCCTACTTACTTTCTCCATTTTCAAGGCTCTATTTATTTTTAATTTAAGTGCATACCAAATATTTTAATTACAGAACATAAATTTGTATTTGAAAACTCAATTTGATCACAATTTTATGCTTACAGATTCTGATTTAGCTTCCTATTTAAATAGAATAGGATATACTGATACTCTAGATATTTCATTTGATACTTTATCTAAATTGAATTTTCTTCATGCCACAACAATTCCATTTGAAAATTTAAATCCAATATTAAAAAAACCGGTTCCTATTGACATAAAATCGGTGGTTCATAAAATTGTTTTTGAGAATAGGGGAGGTTACTGTTTTGAGCAGAATACTTTGTTTTATCATGTTTTGAAAAAAATAGGGTTTGATGTAAATCCTTTGTTTGCTCGTGTTATTTGGAATATGCCTGAGTATGTGATAACTCCATTGACGCATCTTTTTTTAAAAGTTAATTTAGATAACTCAACTTTTTTGGTGGATGTTGGTTTTGGAGCACAATCATTATCACAACCTATTCCTTTTTCTTTTGATAATGAACACCAAACTACAAATGAGACTATTAGAATTATTGAAAAGAATTCTTTTCTTATAATGCAAACAAAATTGAAATCAGTATGGAAATCAATGTATAAATTTTCTTTACAGGAAGCTTTTTTCGAAGATTTTGAAGTAGCAAATTGGTATACCTCAACACATCCCAATCATATTTTCACAAATCAATTAATGATGGCGATTATTGCTGTAGACGGAAGACATACATTAAATAATAAGCATTACAGTAAATATGACTTAGAAGGAAATATTTTTAATAGTAGTGCAAAAACAATTGAAGAGTTAAAGCTTTTGATTACACAAATTTTCAAAATAGATTTACCTGATTATGAAAATTTAGACGAGCAACTTGAGGTTATTATGATGAAACCATAAAACAAAAGGATAGTTAAATTTTTAACTATCCTTTTTCTTCTAAAAATTACATCCAAAACGAATGCATCTCAAACCTAATCAACTAATAAAGCTTTTCCTGAAAATAATAGCTCGAGGAAACAGATGCATTATGAGGAATAGTCGTATTGTTAAGTCCAAGAATTTCTAAATGATTTCCAGTTAGACTTCCATATAAACTAACATTGTCTATGAAATAATAATCAGATGTATTACTTCCTCCATTTAATTCATCAAATCGGATTCTAATCTTAACTTGTGTATTGCCATTTGGAA